>CANHJY010000029.1 GCA_947461185.1 Flavobacteriales bacterium | reverse complement strand
GGATAAGAGAAAAATGCCTTTATGAGTTTTCACTAAATAATAAACTTTCAGTATTCAAGGAGATTTTCACATTGGTGTTTTTATTCCCTTTTGCCATTCTCGGACTTGTGCATGCCGGATTACCGTATATATTGATTAAACGTTTCGTAGAAAAAAAATTTAAGAGAAAAGTTTTCTGGGGCTCTGTGAAATTACTGCTTGGAAAAATCATCATTGGGCTAGTTAATATTCCAGTCATTTTTGTATTTTACAACTTGATTTACCCTAGTTATTGGATGGCATTTCTTTATTATTGTTTAATTGGGGTTTTTGGGTTGTCAGCTTACAAATGGTTCAAAGCATTTTTCTCTTACAAAGAAAAGAAGGCCATGGCGAAATTTGATTTGTCTAAATTTCTTGAGCGAAGAAAAATACTCATTGAAACAATTCATGACAATATTCCGGAAGCTTGATTATTTCGCGGTTGATGAAATCATGTATAATATTCCAATGCATGTTCCTACAGAAGTCAAAATATTAAACAATCCTAAAATGGCATTTCCACTTTGAAATAAGTTCAATGTCTCTGCGCTGAAAGTCGAAAAAGTACTAAATCCTCCGCAAATCCCAACAACAACAAGTGGATGAATCCATGTTGATTCAGGAAGTTTTGGGATAACAATAAGCATTACGATCCCTAAAATTAAACAAGCAAAAATATTTGAAATTAATGTTGCAACAGGAAAGCCGTTAGCAATATATTTTGAGGAAATCATGCTGATTCCATAACGCATCAAGCTTCCTAGTCCACCACCAATAAAAACGAGTAATGCATTCATGACTTACAATAAAGTGATTGAAGTTTACGAAAAACATATTTATCGACCAAAAAAGCGAGAAGAATTCCAACTAAAGCTCCTCCGATCAAATCGCTTGGATAATGAACGCCCAAATACATTCTGCTATAGCAAACCAATAAACCGATTATGAACAAAATCCAAATAGGAGGATTTAACTTTTTACCTATTGCAAAAAACAAAAAGGAAAGCATCGCAAAATAATTTGCAGCATGGGAAGACACAAAACTAGCAAATTCTTTTCCTTTGTAATATTCGCCATCGTTATTGTAAAAGTGAAGCATTTTACTTAATTCGGGATGATAGGAGGGACGTTGCCTTAGTATAAGATTCTTGAAAAAGTGCAGACACACCTGGTCTGTTATCGCATAAAGCCCAACGCCACAAATAACGAATAACCAAAAAGATTTAACTTGTAGATGTTTCCAAGCCGCAAATAGAATAAGCGAAAGCGGAAGTAACCAAAAAAGTTTTGAGGAAACAATCCACATTACTTCATCCCAAAAAGGGCTATTTGCGCTATTAACAGCTAAAACTATTGACCTATCAATTCCCAGTATGAGCTCAATCATGGTTTAATGACTTCCAAATGGTATCTTTCAACTCAACCAAACCTTCCTGACTAATTGCTGAGATAAACAAACATGGAATTTTTGGAAGATCTTTTTGGATTTCTTGTTTAAGTTCATCATCTAGCATATCAGATTTTGAAATGGCAAGAATACGCTCCTTATGAAGCAATTCAGGATTATACTGTTTCAGTTCATTGACTAGTATTTTATATTCCTTGTGTATATCATCGCTATCTGCTGGTATTAAAAATAATAGCAGAGAATTACGTTCAATATGTCTTAAAAATCTAAGGCCAAGTCCTTTACCTTTGTGGGCGCCTTCAATAATTCCAGGAATATCAGCCATGATAAATGAACGGTAATCACGATAAGAAACGATACCAAGATTAGGTCTTAATGTAGTAAAAGGATAATCACCAATCTCAGGTTTCGCGGAGGACAGTGCGGAAAGTAAAGTACTTTTCCCTGCATTTGGAAAACCAACCAATCCGACATCTGCCAAAACTTTAAGTTCTAATATTTTCCATCCTTCTTTACCCTCTTCTCCTGGTTGAGCATAACGCGGTGTTTGATTGGTTGCAGATTTGAATTGATTGTTGCCTAAGCCTCCTCTTCCACCAGGCTGTAAAATACGCTCTTCACCATCTTCTGTGATTTCAAAAAGTACTTCACCTGTTTCCTCATCTTTTGCTAAGGTACCCAGTGGGACTTCGATATACTCTTCTTTGCCTTGAGCACCTGTTTGAAGGTTTCCAGATCCATGTGTACCATGACCTGCCTTGATATGTTTCTTAAATTTAAGATGCAGTAATGTCCACAATTGCGAATTTCCTCGAATGATAATATGTCCTCCACGACCCCCATCACCTCCGTCAGGTCCTCCTTTTGGAATGTACTTTTCTCGACGAAAATGGGTAGATCCTCCTCCACCATTTCCTGAAGAGCAATGTATTTTTACGTAATCAACAAAGTTGTCAGATGCCATGCTTTCAGGGGGAGCTTATGAGGTGGATTTATAATGAATCAATTGCTTGATTCAAACGTAAAGTAATTTCATCAATCGTTCCCAAACCGTCAATTGATATAAATTTATTTTGTGACATGTAGAACGATTTTACGGGTGCCGTTTCTTGATTATAAACAGCGATTCTATTTTCAATTATTTTAGGGTCTGCATCATCAGCTCTTCCGCTAAATGCTGCTCTTTTAAGTAAACGATCTTTCAATTCTTCTTCTTCCACTTCAAGAGCTAACATTACACTTATTGACGTTCCCAATTCAATTAGTAATTGATCAAGTGCAGCAGCTTGGGCTTGAGTTCTTGGGAAACCATCGAATATAAACCCTTTGCATGCTGAATGCTTGAGTACTTCTGCACGCAGCATATTGATTGTTACTTCATCAGGAACCAACAATCCTTTATCCATGTACGATTTAGCTAAATTACCCAATTCCGTTTCACCCTTAATGTTCGCTCTGAAAATATCACCAGTTGACAAATGAACCAAACCGTATTTTTCAATCAATCTTTCTGATTGGGTTCCTTTTCCTGCTCCAGGAGGGCCAAATAAAACAATATTCAACATGTTATGATGCTTTTATTTTATAAATACAAGGTAAATTTCTTCCTTTTTCATCGTAATCCAAACCATAACCCACTACGAAATCATTTGGAATTGAAAATCCTATAATTTCTGGAATAATATCTCCATGAAATGCTTCTGGTTTAAACAATAATGTACAAATTGACAATGACGCTGGTTGTGATGATTGAAGTAACTTCTTAACCTTACCTATAGTAATTCCTGTGTCAACAATATCTTCAATAATAACAACGTCCTTTCCTGTGATCGATGTATTCAATCCAATAACTTCATCAACACGACCAGTTGTCTGCATGCCATGATAGGAACTTAACTTCACAAAACTTACCTCACAAGGAATAGTTATTTTTTTTATTAAATCAGAAGCAAACATAAAAGCCCCATTGAGAATTACAATGAATACAACATTCTTGTTTTTGTAATCATTATTGATGTTATCAGCAAGCACGGAAACGCGATTGGATATGGTCTCTTCAGAAAGGTAACTTTCAAAATATTTATCGTTGACTTGTATCACTATTCAAATATCTTGTTTACAAAGTTACGATTAATTATAGAATATAGCCTCAGGTGCTTATCACAGGTCTCAAAAAAGCAACTTATATTTGAGCATGGAAACAATTTGGACAGCAAAAGACTTAAAAATTGGCATTATTGGCGGTGGTCAGTTAGGAAGAATGTTTATTCAAGAAGCCATTAATCTTGATCTTGATATTTCAATACTAGATAGTGATCCAGGTGCACCAGCGAAGGCAATAGCAAAAAGTTTTGAGCTAGGAAGCATAACGGATTACCAAAAGGTTTTTGAATTTGGTAAAAGCAAGGATATTATTACTGTTGAAATTGAAAATGTTAGTGTTGAAGCTCTGGAGGATTTAGAAAAGTCGGGTAAGAAAATTTTTCCACAACCACGCGTATTGAAAATTATAAAAGATAAGGGGCTTCAAAAGCAATTCTACCAAGAAAATCATATTCCTACAGCACCTTTTGAAATAGTGGACGAAAATGCCAATCTAAAAGCATTAATCCATGAATATCCAATTGTACAGAAATTAAGGACCGGAGGTTATGATGGCAAGGGCGTTCAAGTCTTAAAGTCTGAAAACAATCTTGATGTTGCGTTTAGTGATGCGTCTATCTTAGAAAAATATATTCCATTTGAAAAAGAAATTGCTGTAATTGTTGCCAGAAATGAAAACGGCGAAATAGCAGCTTATCCTGCTGTTGAATGTGAATTTAATCCTTCAGCCAATTTGGTTGAATTTCTTTTCGCACCAGCTAATATTTCCAATTCTATTGAGATTGAAGCGCAAGGAATCGCTAAAAATATCATTGAAAAATTGGATATGATCGGAATTCTTGCGGTAGAATTTTTTTTAACAAACGATGGGGATTTACTTGTAAATGAAATCGCTCCGCGCCCTCACAATAGCGGACATCATACTATAGAATGCAATATTACTTCCCAATTTGAGCAACATTACCGAGCCATTCTCAATCTTCCTCTTGGTTCGACAGCAATTATTCAGCCTGGAGCAATGATTAATCTGCTCGGAGAGCCCGGTTTTTCTGGCCCTGCGAAATATGAAGGAATGATTGAAAGCTTGCGTATACCTGGTGTACATCCTCATTTATATGGTAAATCAACAACGAAGCCTTTTCGTAAAATGGGACATGTAACAGTCACCGGAAATGACATCAATGAGGTCTTTGAAAAGACAAAAATGATTCAAAAGTTAATAAAAGTTGTCACTTGACAAATTTTAAATTACTCATTATCAATTGATTGTGTTTTTTTAACTTTTGTTTAATCTTTTTTATTTTTTATTAAACATTTTTGTTTAGCTTTGTGATAGAAACGTTAAACAATATGTTATGTCGACTATAGAATTCAATGAAGCACTAATCGGGATGGAAAGTAATCTGCACTCTTTTGCTTTGAATTTCACCCGAAACAACGAGGACGCGAAAGACTTGACCCAAGAGACCATGTTGAAGGCCATAACCTATCGAAATTACTACACACCGCAGACAAATTTTAGAGCCTGGGTATTCACGATAATGCGAAACATCTTTATCAATCAATACCGCAGAAAAGTTAAATCGGGAACAATTTTCGACAATTCAAAAGATCTTTATTTGTTAAATACTGCTGATTCTGAAAATTCTGCTGTACATTTACTAACGGAGAAGGAGGTCCACAGTAAAATAAATTCATTGGAGAAGGAATACAAAGAACCATTTGAAATGCACTTCAAAGGTTTTAAGTACAAAGAGATAGCTGATCAATTAGACATTCCAATTGGTACAGTAAAGAGTAGAATTTTCATTGCGAGGAAAAAATTAATGGATCTTTTGCCGGAATATAAATTTTCCAACAATTAAGAATGCCTAAAAAAGTTACCATAATTGGTTCAGGAATTTCGAGCCTGTCAGCTGCCGCTTTTCTTGGAAAAGCTGGTTATGATGTCACAATATTAGAGAAAAATGCAACCATTGGAGGAAGAGCAAGACAGTTCGAAGTAGACGGTTTTACTTTTGATATGGGGCCAAGTTGGTATTGGATGCCAGATGTTTTTGAGCAGTTTTATAACAAATTCGGTTACACAACTTCCGATTTTTACGAATTAAAAAGATTGGATCCTTCTTATTCTGTCTTCTGGAAAGATGGCAGTCAAACACCAATTCCTGCAGATGAAAACGAACTCATGGATTGGTTTGAGTCTTTGGAACCCGGGAGTTCTGCCAAACTTAAAAGATTCCTCGAAGAAGCTAAATACAAATACGAGGTGGGCATGCAGGATTTGGTTTACAAGCCTAGTTTAAAGGTCACTGAGTTTGCAGATCTGCGAATTTTAAAGGGCTTGATTAAATTGCATTTACTCACTTCTTTTTCGAAGTACATAAGAAAGTATTTCAAAAACGAAAAGATATTATCCTTACTTGAATTCCCTGTTCTTTTTCTTGGTGCAATGCCGAAGGATACACCTGCCTTGTATTCGCTAATGAATTACGCAGATATTTCTTTAGGTACTTGGTATCCAATGGGAGGAATGTTCAAATTCATAGAAGCATTTGAGAAAATCGCTAAAGAAAATGGCGCGAAAATCCTTACTAATCATGAAGTAACAGGAATTAAATATGAAGGAAAACTGGTAAAGGAGGTAATTACCAATCAGGGTAACATTGAAACCGATATTCTCATTTCCGGTGCTGACTATCGACATACTGATGGTTCCATACTCAATGGAAAAGCAAACTATTCTGAAAAATACTGGGATAACCGCACCATGGCACCGTCATGTCTTCTATTTTATTTAGGTGTGAACAAAACAATTGAAGGTCTAAATCATCACAACTTATTTTTTGACGAGGACTTTGAAATGCACGCCAAAGAAATATATAAAGACCCAAAGTGGCCGAGTGCTCCGCTATTTTATGTGAGTGCTCCTTCGAAAACAGATTCAAGCGTTGCTCCTGTAGGCATGGAGAATATATTTTTACTCATTCCTATCGCGCCGGATTTGAAAGATGATGAAGCAATGAGAGAAAAATATTTCAATCTTTTAATGGATAGACTCGAGGCTAAAACCAATTGCAAAATCAGAGAACATATTGTTTACAAGAAAAGCTATTGTGTTAGCGATTTTAAAAATGATTACCACGCATTCAAAGGCAATGCATATGGTTTGGCCAACACATTGCGTCAAACAGCTTATTTCAAACCATCCTTAAAAAATAAAAACCTAACAAATATGTACTACACAGGTCAACTTACTGTACCCGGACCTGGAGTACCCCCGTCTATAATTTCTGGTGAAGTGGTTGCCAAACAACTAATAAAGGAACATCCATTGCATTAAGAACCTTCTTAAACTTAAAACTATGAAAGCATTATTTGATACTTTATCACATGAAATGAGTGAAATTACTACCAAAAAGTACAGCACTTCTTTTTCAATGGGTATCTCCTTCCTACATAAAAGCATTCACAAGCCAATTTATGCAATTTATGGATTTGTGCGCTTTGCCGACGAAATCGTTGATTCCTTTCATGGTTTTGATAAAGAAAATCTTTTGGAAGATTTCAAAAAACAAACCTATGATGCAATTGAAAAAGGAATTTCGTTAAACCCTATTTTGAATAGTTTCCAATGGGCTGTAAACGAATATAGAATTCCGCTTGAATTGGTAGAAACATTTCTTCGAAGCATGGAAATGGATTTGGAGAAAAGAGAATATGATGCTGAAAAATATGCACAATACATTTTAGGCTCCGCAGAAGTAGTAGGTTTAATGTGTTTGAAAGTTTTTGTTAACGGTGATGAGCAAGAGTATGAAAGATTGAAACCATCAGCAATGAAATTAGGTTCTGCATTTCAAAAAATAAATTTTTTAAGAGATTTAAAAGCTGACTACCAAGAATTAGGGCGCACTTATTTTCCAGGAATTGATTTGAATGAATTCAATAACACTGTCAAAAAAGAAATTGAAGCTGATATAGAAGTCGATTTCCGTGAAGGTTATGAAGGGATTAAGCAGCTTCCGAAGAATGCTCGTTTTGGAGTTTATATGGCATATATTTATTATTACAAGTTGTTTTCCAAAATTAAAGCAACGCCGCCGCAAGTTATTCTTCAAGAGCGTGTTCGAATTCCGAATAATAAAAAGTATAGAATTTTCTTAAAATCATACTTGAAGCATAACCTAAATCTCATTTAATGTATTCAACCAATTACAATCAGGTAATTCTTGTTGACACTAATGATAATGAGATTGGTGTAATGGAAAAGTTGGAAGCACACGAGAAAGGTTTACTGCATCGAGCATTTTCTATTTTTGTCTTTAATGAAAATAAAGAGTTACTACTTCAACGTAGAGCGCTGAATAAATACCATTCTGCAGGCCTTTGGACGAACACATGTTGTAGTCATCAGGCTCCCGGCGAGACAAACCTGATCGCCGGTAATCGCAGACTAAAAGAAGAAATGGGGATGTCATGTGAACTGATGCCTGTGTTTCATTTTGTGTACAAAGCTGATTTGGAAAACAATCTCACGGAATATGAATTAGATCACGTCATGATTGGATTCTCTAATTCACAGCCTATAATTAACACAGAAGAAGTATGTGATTACAAATGGATAACTATTGAGGATTTAATCTATGATTTGAAAGAACATCCTGAGCATTACACTGTCTGGTTCAATCTTATTTTCGAACAGCATCTCCATCAATTAAACACAATTATCGAACATGAAAGTTTGCAGACGAGAAACTTTTAATTCCGCTCATCGTTTGTTCAATCCAGATTGGTCAGACGAAAAAAATTTCGAAGTATTCGGGAAGTGCAGTAATCCTAATTTTCACGGTCACAACTATGTTTTGGAAACTTGGGTTGAAGGTGATATTGATTTAGAAACAGGATATGTTATTGATTTGAAATATCTTAAGGATTTAATTCGAAATGAAATTTGTGAACGTTTTGATCATCGAAATTTAAATTTGGATTGTGAAGAATTTCATTCATTGAAACCATCTGCTGAAAATATTGCAGTAGTCATTTGGAATATTTTGCGGAAACATCTCGATAATCGTTATCAATTAAGTGTGAGATTATGGGAGACTGAGAATAATAGTGTTTCTTATTCTGGTCTTTGATCAAATCTACAGCAATCTTTGTTGATTATTTTCATTGCTCACATTGATTTCTCTCAATTCATTAGTATTCATGTTGATGTATTCTTGAAAAAAGAATAAATGTTCAAGAATAGAGTGGAAGCAGGAGAATTATTGGTAGATGCCATTTCTAATCATGATTTGTCAAATACGTTTGTTCTAGCAATTCCGAGGGGTGGAGTTATTGTAGCCTATGAAATTGCTAAAGCTTTGCATTTACCCCTCCTATTGATTTACATTAAAAAAGTAGGACATCCTGATAATCCTGAATATTCCATTGGTGCAATTGGTCAAGAAGGGAAGGAACTTGATTTAGATTCTGATTACTTGGAAAACGAAGTCGTTCAGCAGATACGGTCTGCGCAATTGAAAATGCGAAAGCAAATTGAAGTTTATGGACATTCTTACAGGGATAGTAATTTGAAAAATCAGATTGTTTTATTAGTTGATGACGGAGCGGCAACAGGAAATTCAATCTTATATGGTATCCAAGAATTAAAAAGACTTCCCGTTAAAAAAATAATTGTTCTTCTTCCTGTATGCCCTTTGGATACATATAAGAAATTATTGAAAGTAGCTGACGAATTAATTTGTTTGGAGGTACCTCTAAATTTTAATGCAGTGGGTCAATTTTATGAAAATTTTGATCAAGTAGATGATCAAACAATAAAACGTTTGCTTACCGGAGTGGCATTTTCAGATAAAAAAAAAGGATGAGTCCTTAAATTGACTCATCCTTCCGTTAAGTTTGCGTTAATTATTGTTTCATGAAACGTGCAAAGTTCACGTTATTTCCATTTACCAATTGAATGTTGTACATTCCAGGGTTTAAACCTGATAAATCTATAGTTTGGTTTTCAATGGTTGATGATTTAATCATTTTTCCTGATAAGTCAAGAATTGTGTATGAATTATAAGTTGAACCATTAATTGTTAAAATTTCGTTTGCTGGATTAGGATACAAAGCAATACTTTCTTCCATATTTTCATTCAAATTAGCTGCTGGTAATAAAACTGCATCAATAACATGAACAACACCGTTATCAGCAAGAACATCTGCAGTTGTTACATTCGCATCATTTACCTTAACACCATTTGTTAAATCTATAGTAACATTCTGTCCCAATAATGTAGGAACCGCACCATTTGTTAAGTCTGTAGACAAAGCAACCGAACCTACAACGTGATATAATAAAACGTCACCAAGGTTAGGAAGATTTAGAATTCCATTCAAGTCAGTTCCTAAAGCGGTAGCTAAATTATCAAATGCCGCATTTGTTGGAGCAAATACAGTGAAAGTTCCGAAAGGATTAGTTAACGCTGGTAGCAATTCTGCTTTGATTACAGCTGCAGCTAAACTTGTAAAGCTGTTATCAATTGCAACGTCTACAACTGTTTCAACTGGCAATACAACTGCATCTAACACATGTACAACACCGTTATCTGCATTCAAATCTGCAAGGGTTACTTGAGCTTGATTTACGAAAACTTCACCAGTAGATTTTTTTGTAAGTTTCAAAGTGTTTGCGCTATTTAATGGCGTAACAATGTCACCATTGTTGATAGCAGTAGATTGAACACCTGTTCCCAAAACGTGATAAGTTAAAATTGCTGCAAGTGCAGGATTTGCTAAAATACCAGCAATAGTAGTTCCTAAATCAGATGCTAATTGATCAAAAGCAGCGTTTGTTGGAGCAAATACTGTTAAATCAGCAAGTGGATTGGTAACGGCTGGCAATAATTCAGCTGTAATAACAGCTGTTACCAAACTTGTGAATCCGTTGTCAATAGCGATATCAGCAACTGTTTCAACTGGAAGTAATACTGCATTCACAGAATGCACAACGCCATTGTTTGTTGTTAAGTCTGCAGCATTCACTTGAGCTTGGTTTGCGAATACATTACCAGTAGATGTTTTTGTCATTTTAATGGTATTTGCATTGTTCAATGGCGTTACAATAGCACCGTTTGTAACTGCAGAAGCAGGAACAGTTGTACCAAGAACATGGTATAACAAAATACTTGACAATTGTGGATTTGCCAATAAACCGTTGATGTCCGTTCCGAGTGCAGTCGCTAAGTTACTGAAAGCAGTATTATCGGGAGCGAAAACCGTAAGTGTTGCACTTGGGTTTTGTAATGCACCAACCAATCCAGCCTGCTGAATGGCAGCTGCTAGTGATGTATGATTTGGACTTGTTGCTATGACGTTGTCATATACGTTTGTTTGTGCTTGGGATGTTGAAATTCCCAAAAATAAAATTCCTGTCGCGAATAGTTGACGGACATTAAAAAATAGCGTTTTCTTTTTCATAAATTATTTTGTTTAATAAATTGATTAAAAGATTAAACAAAAAAGGTTGAGAAAA
Source organism: Flavobacteriales bacterium (assembly GCA_947461185.1). Lineage (GTDB taxonomy): Bacteria > Bacteroidota > Bacteroidia > Flavobacteriales_D > Crocinitomicaceae > M0103. Next base: position 1,691 of record CANHJY010000029.1, on the reverse strand, counting down.
GTTTAAATTAATCTTGAAAAAAAGTTAAAAATTATAAAAAGCCCAATTCTAATTTGGCTTCTTCGCTCATCATATCCTTATCCCATGGTGGATCAAATACAATATTAACTGTTGCTTTTGTGATGCCTTCAATACCAGAGACTTTATCTTCAACTTCTTTGGGAAGACTCTCAGCTACAGGGCAATTTGGTGAAGTCAAGGTCATTTGAATGGCTACGTTTCGAAACTCATCAATTTGCACTTCATAAATTAGTCCCAATTCAAAAATGTCAACTGGAATTTCAGGGTCATAAATCGTTTTGAGCATGTCAACTACTTTATTTTCCAGCACTACAATTTCGTTTTCCATAGTTTCTTGCGTAAATTTTATGCGATATTTTCTAATGCGGCTGTTTTTAGTTTTTTAACCATACCTGCTAATCCGTTTGCGCGCGTGGGTGACAAGTGCTCTTGTAAGCCAATTTCTCTAATAAAGAAAAGATCGTTCTTTAAAATGGTTTCAGGAGACTCGTTATTCAAAACTCGAATAAGCAATCCAATCATACCTTTAGTGATTATAGCATCTGAATCTGCAGTGAAAAGCATTTTACCGTCAGAAAAACGACAATCTACCCAAACTTTAGATTGACAACCATGAATGAGATTATCTTCGGTTTTTAATTCAGGATCAATTAAAGGTAAATCTCTTCCAAGTTCTATTATATATTCGTATTTCTCCATCCAATCATCAAACATTTCGAATTCGCTAATGATTTCTTGTTGCTTATCAATTATTGTTTTTTCACTCATAATGACTTTATTTCAGAAGCGATATGCTTTTGTCAACTGCATCAACAAAGGTATCTATCTCTTCCCTTGTATTATAAAACGCAAATGAAGCCCTAACTGTTCCCGGTATTTTGTAAAAATCCATCAGAGGCTGGGTACAATGATGCCCGGTTCTAACTGCAATTCCCTGTTTATCTAATAAAGTTCCAATATCGAATGGATGAACGCCATCAACGACAAAGGAAACCACAGAAGTTTTATGCTTTGCTTCTCCTATGATACGCATTCCCTCAAAAGTGTCTAGCATATCTTGAGCATAATCAGCGAGATCTTTTTCGTGTTTTTCAATGGCTTTTATATCGAGTGAGGATAAATATTTAATCGCTTCACCAAGACATATTCCTCCTGCAATATGTGGTGTTCCTGCTTCGAATTTAAACGGTAATTCGTTGTAAGTTGTGCGTTCGAAGGTTACGCGCTCAATCATATCACCACCGCCTTGATATGGTGGCATACGATCGAGTAGATCTTCTTTACCATATAAAACGCCGATGCCAGTCGGACCGAAAACCTTGTGACCTGAAAAAACAAAAAAGTCGCAATTCAAATCACGGACATCGATTTTTTTATGCTGAATACTTTGAGCTCCGTCAACCAAAATTTTAGCACCAACGGCATGGGCTTTTTCTCCAAGTTCCTTTATCGGATTTATTGTGCCTAATGTATTGGAAATGTGTGTTACGGCAACAAGTTTTGTGTTTTTTGAAAGCAGTTTATCAAATTCTTCAATAATCAATTCACCTTTTTTGTTGATCGGAGCTACTTTTAATTTCAGATTTTTACGTTCACACAACATTTGCCAAGGAACAATATTGGAGTGGTGTTCCATTGCGGTGATTAAAATTTCATCACCTTCCTTAAGT
>CANHJY010000028.1 GCA_947461185.1 Flavobacteriales bacterium | reverse complement strand
TGTTTCCGATTTGACAACTTGCACATACTTAATCCTTGGATCAACCTTACTGAATTCTTCAATTATGGCACGTGTGTTGTCAGTCGATGCATCATCCACCACAATGCACTCCCAGTTTTCGTATGTTTGTTGACTTATCGAATCAACCGTCTCCCTGATTAATTCAGCACGATTAAAGGTTGGAATGATGATGGAGAATCTTGGGTAAGCTGACAAAGCGAATGTTTTCGTGTAAAATTATCAAAATAGACCTAGTTATGATCTCTTTTCCTTAAATTTGTACATGCCCCAATCATTGATATCAGTCGTTTCTCCTGTTTACAGGGCAAAATCAATTGTGCCTGAGCTGGTGCGAAGAATTGTTTTGACTCTTTCAGAGATTACAGAAGATTTTGAAATAATTCTTGTAGAAGATGGATGTCCTGAAAATTCTTGGGAGGCAATAGCAAAAGAATGTGAAAAAGATTCACGAGTTAAGGGTGTCAAATTGAGCCGAAATTTCGGACAGCATTATGCCATTACAGCCGGTTTGGATGCCGTTTCCGGTGAATGGATAGTGGTCATGGATTGTGATTTGCAGGATCAGCCGGAGGAGATAATAAATTTGTATGCTCGAGCTTCGGAAGGCTATGATGTCGTTTTTGCACGAAGAGAAAACAGAAAGGATAATCTTTTCAAAAAAATATCGTCTAAGTTGTTTGCTAATTTTTTTGGATGGCTTTCAGGTAGCAAAATAGATAATTCAATTGCTAACTTTGGTGTTTATAATAAGAAGGTTATCGATTCTGTTATTAAACTAAGAGAAACATCAAGATCTTTTTCTTTGATGGTCCAATTGGTAGGATTTAAACAAACTTCCATTAATACAGAACACTCGTCTCGCTACTTGGGTACAACATCTTATAGTTTAGGAAGGCTTTTGAGTCATGCCATCTCAATAGCACTGGCTTATTCAGATAAACCCTTACGATTAACTGTAATTACAGGTATGATTATATCCATGGGTTCTATTCTTGTTACTGTTTTCTTTTTGATAAATTATTTTTCCGGTAAAATTCAAGAACCTGGTTTCGCCAGTTTGATTCTTTCTGTTTGGTTTTTAGGTGGTGTAATTATTTTCTTCTTAGGTATAATAGGTTTATACATTGGTAAGATATTTGAAGGTGTAAAAAACAGACCGCTATATATCATTGATAAACAAATAAATACTAGCATTTAATGGTTATGCTTAATCAATTTGAGAAATACGGTTTGTGCTTTGAATTGTTAAATCATGAAAACCTTGAATTGTTGCGTGTTTGGCGCAATTCTGATTTTGTTAGGAATCAAATGCTTTATCAAGAGACAATAACTCCGGAAAAGCATCTTGAATGGTACCGCGATTTAGACAAGTCGAAAAACTTCTATTACATTGTTTCTCAGAAAGGAAGAAATGTAGGAGTTAGTAGTATTAAAAACATTGAAGCAGAATTTGGAGAACCTGGCTTTTTTTTGATAGACGAAAGTCTAAAGGAGACTTCCATTACTGCGAGAGTTTATATCGCTATGGCAGAATTCTATTTTCAATTTTTGAATTTGAAACATTTGTATATCCACGTTTTAAAGAGTAATCAAACAGCCTTGAAATCAAATTTATTTTTAGGTTACAAGATTATTCCTGAGAATTGCGGAGAAGATTTTTTATATTTATCACTGGAGAAGGAAATTTTTGAGAGTAACAAAAGAATTAAAAATCTGAATATATATTTAAACAACGAAAAATGACTGAAAACTATTTTTTTGAAAAATTCCTTGAGCAATTTGAGGAATCAGATTTATCACAAATTACAATTGATTCTGAGTTTAGGTCAATTGAAGAATGGAGTTCTATGATGGCACTAGTAATTATTGCTATGGTTGATGAAGAGTTTGGTATTACTATTACTGGAGACGATATCAGAAAATCAGTAACAATAAGAGATGTTTATAACGTAGTTGCAGCACGTAAGACCGCTGTGTAATTATTGATGATAGAAAAATCATGTTATTATGACCCTTTAATTTTCTCCAAAGAGAGAGAAATAATATTTGACAGTCATTGGTTATTTTGTGGCCTCACGTCAGAAATTCCTGGTCGTCGAGATTGGAAGGTAATTGAATATTTTGGACATTCTTTGATTTTGTACAATTCTGGTAAAAGCATTAGAGTTTTTCAAAATGTTTGTCCCCATCGCTTTAATAAGATTTTTGATGACACCAGGGGGCGCGGTGTAATAGTATGTGGCTACCACAGTTGGTCTTTTTCTGAGGAAGGGTATTTAGTCGGTAATCAAGAATTAGAGGCGGAAAATGACAAGAGGCCCTGTCTTAAAGAATATCCTACAGAAATTATAGGACAATTCATTTTTGTTGCGTTAAAAACACCAATACAGTCTATTCAAAAGCAACTTGGAAAAGAAACTGTTGAAATCTTAAACACAATTTCCTTGAGACTTACTAAACGGATTTTTGAGCAATCTTTAGATCATTGTTGCAATTGGAAATTTATAGTCGAGAATGTTATTGAAACAGAACATTGCCTATCAATTCATCAAGACACATTAGTTAAAGCAGGATATTGTCAAAATTCACCTATTATCAGTTTCGATTCTAGTCATGATAATTCGTCCTTTATTGTTCCGTTTTCAAATGATAATTTTGGTAAAAAAAGGAATCGATTTGTTTCGATGCTATTTGGCTCGGAAAATGTAAATTCTAATTATCAGCATCATTTTATTTTTCCAAATCTGTTGATCTCAAATTTTGAAAATATAAATTTCAATGTATCCAAACTTTTACCAATAAATGCAGAGCGTACATTGTTTGATATGCAGTTTTTTATTGCACCAGTTATTACTAATAATCAGGGGTTGATTGATGAATTTATTTCAATGACAATACAATTTGGTAAAGAGGTTTTTGAAGAGGATAAATTGTTTTTGGAACGTGTTCAAAAAGGAGTCAAGCAGATTGATCATAATGGATTTCATTACAAATCAGCTACAAGAATCCATAAATTCGTTGAGTCATATAAAAAATGGATGTTAAATGGCAAATCTTAATGTAGAAAATGTAGAGTTAGTTGGTGTCTCTATAGCAGTACCCAAACGGATTGTAGAAAATAGAGATAACAAGAATTTTTCGGAGGAAGAGATAGAAAAATTTATTGAAACTACAGGTGTTGAAAGATATCGATATGGACACCATTGTACTTCCGATTTGTGTTTTGAAGCAGCTGAAAAATTAATTAGTGAATTGGGTTGGGATAAATCTGAAATTGAACTTTTGATTTTTGTTTCTCAGACATTCGATTATATTTTACCTAATACTGCTCCAATTTTACAGGATAGATTAGGTTTGCCGAAAACATGTATTTCATTTGACATGACACTTGGATGTTCAGGTTATGTATATGGGTTGTCTGCAATTTCCTCATTATTAAATAGTGGTAAAATTAAAAAGGGCTTATTACTTTGTGGCGATACTCCAAGTAAGATTGTAAATCCGAAAGATAAAACTTCAGCAATGCTATTTGGTGATGCAGGCTCCGCAACGGCGATTCAATATAAAAATCAAGCTAAAGGAATGAACTTTAATTTGTTTAGTGATGGTTCCGGTTACAAAGCAATTATGATACCCGATGGTGGATATAGAAATCCCCTTTCGGAATCATCATTTTTTGAAAACACTTATGAAGATAAAGTGATAAGGAATAATTGCAACTTGTTTTTGGACGGGATGGATGTCTTTTCTTTTGGAATCACAAGACCACCATTAGCTGTAAAAGAACTTCTTTCTAATTCTAATATTTCCTCTGATGAAATTAATTATTTTATTTTTCATCAAGCAAATTTGATGATGAATGAGATGATAAGAAAAAAAGTAAAGATTACTTCTGAAAAAGTGCCTTATTCATTGCGGAATTTCGGCAATACGAGTTCAGCATCGATTCCAATGACAATGGTTTCTGAGATAAAAAATGAATTACGCACACGTCAAAACAACTTGTTGCTGTGTGGATTTGGAGTTGGACTTTCTTGGGGATGTTGCCTTATAAATACATCTAACCTTATAATTCCTGATATTATAGAGATATGAATGATTTTCCATTTTCTTTAGAGCAAAAAACGATTTTAGTTACTGGAGCCTCATCTGGTATAGGTCGTGCTACTGCGATCGCAATTTCAAGATTGAAAGGTAATGTGATATTGACGGGTAGAAGTGAAAAACGTTTGAATGAAACACTAAATCAAATGGATAAAGGTGAACACCAAATTATTTGTGCAGATTTCTCATCGAACAATGTTTTAAACTTGATTTGTCAATCAATAAGTGGAAAAATTAATGGTATAGTTCATTCCGCAGGAATTTTAAAAACGTTGCCTTTTAAATTTTCAAATATTGATGTTTTGAGGGAACTTATGAAAATAAATTTTGAAGTTCCTTTTTTGTTGAGTCAGTCATTACTTAAAAGCAAACTGATTTCAAATGAATCGTCCATTGTATTTGTTTCCTCACTTAGTGGATCGGGTAAGATAGCCCCGGGTATTTCCATTTATGCTGCATCAAAGGGTGCAATCAATGCATCGGTAAAAGTAATGGCTTTAGAATTGGCTAAAAATAAAATTAGGGTGAATAGTGTATGTCCTGGTATGGTAAATACAAATCTTAATACGAATAACCCAAACTTGACCAATGAAGACCTAAAAAAAGACGAAAAATTAACTTATCCTCTTGGTTATGGTGAACCAGAGGATGTTGCGAATTATATAACGTTTTTGTTATCAGATGCCAGTAAATGGGTTACTGGAGCAAATATAATTATGGATGGTGGTGCAACAATTCACTAACAGCAGATGGAGGCTTTTATAAGTTTTATTAGTACGTATTTCCCTGAAAAAAGTTTAAACAATGAGGATTTAAGTTTACTTTTTCCAGAATGGTCTGCTGAAAAAATTGAAGCAAAGACGGGTGTTTTTAATCGACATGAATCTGCTGACGATGAGTTTTCAACTGATATGGCGGTTAAAGTGGGGGAAAAGTTATTCGCAGAATACGATGTTTCTCCTAGTCAAATAGACTTTGTTTTATTGTGTACTCAAAGTCCAGATTATTTTTTACCCACTTCAGCATGTATTATTCAAGATAAACTTGGTATTCCGAACAGGGCTGGAGCTTTTGACTTTAATTTGGGCTGTTCAGGTTTTGTTTACGGATTAGCAATTGCTAAGGGTTTCATTACCGCCGGGATTGCGAATAATGTACTACTAATTACTTCTGAGACGTACACAAAATTTATTCACGAATCAGATAGAGGTAACAGAACTATTTTTGGAGATGGTGCAGCTGCAACTATAATCTCCTCTAAAAAAGGTTTTGCAAAAATTGGAGACTTTGTTTTAGGTACAGATGGAAATGGTGCGGAAAACTTGATTGTTAAACGGGGCGGGATTCGTTATCAAAAAACCAATGATATCTTACTAAAAAATGAAAACCATCTTCATATGAATGGACCTGAAATTTTCAATTTCACATCTAAAATGGTTCCGATCATGATTGATGAACTTATGCAAAAAGTTGATTTGAAATCTGATGAAATAAGAATGTTTATTTTACATCAAGCTAATGAGTTTATGCTTAATCACATTAGAAAAAAGATTGATATACCAATAAGTCGTTTTTATAATAACTTGAGAGATTGCGGGAATACGGTATCTTCGACAATACCAATAGCGCTAAAAGATGTCATGAAAGGTGAAGACATTAAAAGAAATGATAAACTTTTACTAGCGGGCTTTGGAGTTGGATATTCATGGGCTTCGACTATTATTACAATACAATAAAGTGATAGCATTCAATAAGCCCTATTTCACAGGTAACGAAACAAAATACATTGAAGAGTCCGTAAAGTCGGGTCACATTTCCGGCAACGGAAAATATACAAAGCTTTGCCAGCGTTACTTCGAGGAACACTATGGATTCAGAAAGTGTTTATTAACTACCTCCTGCACAGATGCATTGGAAATGGCTGCGATTCTTATTGGTATTCAACCTGGGGATGAGGTCATTGCACCAAGTTATACGTTTGTAAGTACGGTGAATGCGTTTATTTTGAGGGGGGCAAAGGTGGTTTTTGTGGATAGCAGACCAGACCATCCCGGAATGGATGAGGATGCCATAGAATCGCTAATTACTCCGAACACAAAGGCAATTATACCAGTGCACTACGCAGGCGTATCCTGCGACATGGACAAGATCATGGCCTTGGCCGAAAAATACAATCTGTATGTGGTTGAAGACGCCGCACAAGCCATTGATAGTTTTTATACTGCTAAGGACGGGGTGAAACGCCCTTTAGGCTCAATTGGTCATATGGCGGCATTTTCTTTTCATGAAACAAAGAATATTATTTCGGGAGAAGGAGGGATGTTGGTCATCAATGACAAGAGCTTTATTTCACGTGCAGAGATCATTTGGGAAAAGGGAACGAACCGTGCAGCTTTTTTCAAAGGGGAGGTTGATAAATATGGATGGGTTGATATAGGAAGCTCCTTCCTGCCTTCTGAGATCATTGCCGCTTTTTTATGGGCACAATTAGAGAATTTAGATCGTATACAAACTCGGAGAAAAGAAATTTGGAATTGCTACCTCCTAGAGTTGAAAAAATGGGCCATACAAAATTCGATTCAATTGCCTAAAATTCCAGATAATGCTTCAAATAATGCGCATATGTTCTATCTGGTTTGCTCATCTCAATTAGAACGAGATAGCTTGATAGCAAATTTGAAGCTTAAAAATGTAAATGCTGTTTTTCATTACCAAAGTTTACACAGAAGTCCTTTTTTTATGGACAAACATGATGGGAGGAAATTACCGAATTCGGATCGATATTCGGAGTGTTTAGTGAGGTTGCCTTTTTATTTTGAGTTGGAAATAAAGGAAGTATTACAATACTTTCAAAAATGTTAAGATAAGCTATTATGAGCGGTCTAATCACTATGTTTCAAGCGGAACACCTATTTCAAGGCTTTATCTTACTTAATCTATTCTATTTTTTTGGCAGAGTAATTTTCATGGCAATTTCAGTAAAAGCCGAAAGTAGTCCTACTAATACTTGGTACTCAGAATTTTTGTTTTTGTCGCTTGGGACATTCTTAGCGACAATTTTATATGCCATCTATGTTACAAAAGGATTGTCAGTTTTTTCGTTTTTTTTGATACCACTAACTTTTCTTTTTTTTATATCGAATTGCTCAATTAAGTGGCCGAAAATAGAATTAAAAAAATTACTTAATCTTAAGTTGAATTTGATTTTTTTTGCTAGCTTTTTCTTAATTTATTCAACATCAATTCAAGATGGTGTGCTTCGAGATCATTTCCATCCGGATTTGCATTTTTATGAAGACGTTGCATTTCATTTGAATAAAGGATATGAGAATACATTTGGGTCATTGAATGAAATATATTTCAAAGATTATTCAGTTCGTGCACCATATCATTATTTTGAATTGTGGTTAGTGGCATTCGCAGGGAACTTCTTTTCACAAGAATCATATTTATATACAATTCAACTGGTTGTCACACCAATTTTGTTGACGATTACATTTGCAGGGTTATTAGCTATTTGGGAAAAGTATAATTCAGTCAACAAATGGATTTTTTTTATTGTGGGATTTCTTTTGATTTTTGTAGGGCCTTTAAATATGTTTATCAATAAACCAATAATATCATTTATTGAAAATTTCACAAGTGAGAGATTTGTAGTATTTGAAAATAGTTCACATTTGAATTATTTTTTGTTAGTCAAAAATCTACCATTTTACATATTGAGTTCAATTTTTTTCCTGGTTTTCTTATCGAAAGAATACACCAAGGCATTATTGATTTTAATGTTTGGCTTGATAATTAATGTTGGATTAATTCCAGGAGTCTTTTGTTTACTTTTTACACTACCTATTTTACTCGTATACAAGAAAAAAATGCCGATTAAACAAGGCTTATTAATACTAACTCTATCAATCTTTTTACTATTATGTATTTTCATTTTTTACTTTTTATTTAGTATCGATCAACTTGAAATTCCAATTGAAAAAAAATTAAAAGGGCAAACATTGATTTATGAGTTTTTCAAAAATTACAATCTCAATGGAGAGTTGTTAAGAATTTTCTATAGAACTTTTTTTCCTTTTATTTGGTTAGGGCTATTATACTTCCCATTTGTAATCTATTTAGGGTATGTTTTATGGTTCGATAAAAAGAGTTTTTCGGTTATAAAACCAGTTGTCTTGATTTCGGTAATTCTGCTTTTTGGCGGAATTGCAACTAGGCCATTTCTTCAGGGTATGAATTCTCCGCAATTTTTAAGTTTATTATTACCATTCGTAAATATTTCTTTTGTCATACTTTTAGCATATTCTTTTAAAGATTTTAAATTCATTGTGATCTCACTTCTGGCACTTAGTATTTTTACAAACTTCAATCATCTTAATGTATATATTAATCAGAATGATGGTAAACCTAACGAAGCACTCTATTCTAGTCTGTATAAGCAAAATGTGTTGAATGAAGTCAGAAGAGATTCTAATACTAGAATTGGATGGATTATGTGTGATAAAGAACAGCAAGATACACAACCATTATTATGGATGTATTGTGCACCTTCGTTATTTATGAATACCTATGGTATCCATGAATATTTTAATTTAAACGAGCCTAGAATTAAGGATTTATCGCGTTTGGAGGAAAGTCATACAAATCAACTTAAATACTTTCCAAATTCTTGTAATTTGAAATATGACGATTTATTAAATTCATTTGTGAGAGAGAACAAAATACGATTTGTAGTATTGAAAAAAGGTGTTCAAATTAGAAATTATCATTTTCTTAACATTAGGCCATTATTTTATGACCCTTATTCTGGTGATAGATTTTGTGAATTGATTCTTTAGATTATTACGTTGTAGACAAACATCGGCATACATGATATTGAAAAACATCCCGTTTTTTATATTTTTAGGATCTTGATAAGTTTGCGATGTTCTTTCTAAACAAAAGGGATTGGATTGAAATATTCTCATCTGCCAAATAAACATTATCATTATCATGCGCACTACCTCTTCTGAGATTCCTGTTTTGATTTTTGGGATCTCCAAATTGAATATGATATTTTAATTTTGCAGCACAGGCTAATTTCCAAAAAGGGAATTTGTATTCTAAATCAGCATAGGCTTTGTTAACTAATTCTAGCACTGCACTTTCTGGTTGCATGAAGAGACAATTAGAAAATCCCGCACCATGAATAGAAACAAAGGTATTTGCAGAGTGCATAAGTGCGACTTGATCCCAAAATGAATAATCCTCAAAATTCAAAATCGCAAAATCATGCTCTAAAAGAATAGGAGTCAATTCATCTTCATTTTCTATACTTCTCGTTTTCCGCTTTTTCCGGGTGAGGTATATGTTTTTTGGAAATGAGGTAAGTCTTGTTCTCTCCAAAGCTAAAGGTACAAATCGCTCTCGAACCTTCTGAATTTGAGCAGGGTCAAATGTTGCCGTCCATTCTCGTGTTTCTGGCATAATTAGGTTTTTCACAAAAATGTGATGATCTTTTGGTATTCGAATCGTACTTAAATTAAACGGATGTAAACTCTCTTTAGCATAATCAATTTCGTCCCAACCTTCTGGATAGATCAATGTCACATTCTCCAATCCATAAACCTCTTCAGCATGTAAAAGCCTGGCTAAAAATGAATTTACCCAAAATGAATAATTAAACCACTTTGAGTGGATTAGTAAATACATTCTATCGTCTTTTAATTTGATACTGGGAAGACTTTTCCCAAATTTTGATACAATATATTGTTCGAATAATACTTTCCAATAAGCAAAGCCAAATGTATTGTCTTCATTACCAAAAAGATTGAAGGCACTCCGCCGCTTTATCATTCCATTTTTAAGCACAAGCCCATAGTGATTGATAAAAACATTTTTTAGTTGTTTAATTTGCGGTCGGCGAATTTTTTGTGTTTGACGCTTTAAAAAGTAAGGCTCCATCCATGGCTCATAATTTTCAGGTAACGGGGTAATAATTGTTTTTTTAGCCATTTTGAACCAATTGATTAATATAAATGAAGTCTATACCTATATTTTCTGCAAATTGTTGATCAGTTAAACTATCTCCAATAAAAAGGGTAGTGTCCAATTCTTTTGCCGGAATATTAGTTAGCTTAAAAGAAAGTGGATTTGGTTTCGGCTCAACTTCATTGGCTAAAACGAATTGGATATGAGTATCGATGCCATGCCAATTGATTTGTTTGATTTTATTGCGTTGTTGGTGTGGATTTCCATTTGTAATTACAAATAGTTTTTTTGAGGAATCAACACAATCAAAAATCAATTGAAGAACCAAAGGATAAATTTCCAATTGTTTAGGAACTTTAACAGTTCTTAATATCGTGAGGCTCTTAAACAGACAAGATTCAGTGAGAGAAAATTCTCGAATCATATGACCAAAAAGATCAGTTCTACCTGTCTTTTCAAAAGTAATCTTTAGAAAATCGTAAATCTTAGATGGTTTAATCTTAAAATCCTTTCCAATTTGTTTGGCAATTTCTTCGTAAGCATGAAACAAGTATATAGTTTCGTCATATATAGTGTTATCAAGGTCAAAAATGATATTTTTATATCTATTGAAATTTATCATCAATAATAGACTTCAGAATAGAATCGAATAAAACGAGTCCCCCATTTTATTGAAGGAATCTGAATATCAAGACCCAAAGCAGAATAAACAGCCATAGTAGGCAAGTTTACTCCAGCTCCAATCAAGGCAACACTTGTACCTTGAATACGAGGATTTATTTCCAATAAATTAAATGTATCAGTGTTCATGTTTCGCTTAAATTGAAACCCAATAGGCCCATTCAAGGAAAGGCTTTCAGATATGTGATGCACTTGCTCGATGATGGCCTTTTCTTCAATGAATTCTCCTGCGACTGAAATACCTGCATTCATTTTACTCCTAATTCTTGGCGCGACTAAAAGAACTTTTCCATTTTGGATAAGTGTATCCACGGTAAACTCCTCACCTTCTAGCACTTCACTAAGAATAAGTTCTGGAAAATCTTTTCCTTTCAGCGTACTTAACAAATCATTTTTTGAGGTGAATAATGAATTGGGTTTGTGATTAAAAAGAATGTCAAATTGATCGACAGTATCATCAATCAGTCTTACTCCTCTGCTGCCATTAGAAATAGTTGGTTTGATACAAACTTTTTGATAACAGGAAAGAAAGTCCTCAACATACCTGACTAGAGAATTATATTCATGGGTGATTTTAAAATCGGCATGAATCAAATCGTTCGATTTCAAATGCTCATGAATCTTTCCTTTATCATTGGCTATAAACAATTCTTCTTCGTTTGATACAATGACTTTAATTTGAGCAGATTCAAAGCGATTTTTGTGCTTAGCGAAGAGAAATAATTCCCGGGTGACTAAAGGGAAAACAACATCAATTTGATAACGATGACATAATTCTAAAATCGAATCGATGAATTCAGGATGGTCAGCAGGAAGAATGTGCTCAAAAGAATCATTTAAAAATCTTCCGGAAGCATATTCATCTATGTCGCAACATATCAATTTAATCCTTGAATCTTTTTGCAAGCATTTTATTATTCCTGGTCCCCCAGGTGCTCCTGCACCTGTCATTAGGACATTTATTTTTTTTAGAGCATCCATCGAATCACTTCAAAAACTTCTGCGAATTCTTTTCCAACCTGAACACCACGTACCTTTGCAAGAGAATAAATAAAATCATTTGACATATAAACTCTGTGATTTTGAGATTTATATTCAGACAGCGCTTGAATCTTATTTTCCAAATCACCCTTTTCTAGATGAATGAAACATGTCGTATTAAAAGACAGATTATTCCAAATAAGCTCATAACCTAGAATGCTAGTCGTTTTAAAGGCACGTATAGCTTCCGTGGTAATGGTGGCATGATCTTGATGAACATCAGTGGTGCTAGGCACTAAAATCAGATCGTAGTTGTTTTTCCGCAAATCTATCAGGCTTTCAAGTATTTCCTGACGGTAAAAATTCAATTTTCTAACAGGGTAACTGAAAACTATTAGATCGTCAATTCCTAATCTTTGTGTTGCATTCTTAACTTCTGTTTTAAGAATGTCTTTGGGAAGTCCTTCAGGAACAGACTCTTCTGCAGTTGAAAACGCAGCGTATGAAACTTTTGCCCCTGAACGAAGTAATCTGGAAATAGTTCCACCGGCTCCGAGTTCACCATCATCGGTGTGAGGTGCTAAAACCAGTACATTTTTAAAATCCATGTTTAATATGTTTTATACTTTTTCCAATCAAAGGAACCGAGTACAACAAACTTACGAACATTATTTTATTTGTTTGGCCATTGTATCCCTTCGGAAAAAAAAGAAAGGATCTCAACAGATAGTTCCATGTTTTCTTTTTGTTGGATTGAAGAAATGCTTGCTGTCCTAAATGAAAATAACACATGCTCAACAACCTTCGTTTTTCCTTGACGGGGAGGAGTTTTCTAAAAACAGGTTTTGCAAAGATTCGTTTCAGGTAAAACAGTTCTTTTTCCCATTTTTTCGGGTCTCCATGCGTAAAACTGTCGGAAGCGGCCACATAAACCGTGGTACGTTGATCCACTTGGAAAATCGGAACTCCAGCGGCCGCCATGCGCAAACTGGTGTCCATGTCTTCACAAATAATCACATTTGGATCAAAGAGGTGATCGAG
>CANHJY010000027.1 GCA_947461185.1 Flavobacteriales bacterium | reverse complement strand
GTAGGGGCTACACCCAAACCTGTGCATGTTCCAGCTGTAACAGTATTAGAGGAGGTCACAAAAGGATAAGTTCCAAAATCTATATCCAACATCGTTCCTTGTGCGCCTTCAGCAAGAATTTTCTTACCATTTTTTAGTGCATCATTAATAAATTGCTCACTATCAATAGCTGTAAGTTGTCTTAGAACATTTATACCTTCCATCCATGGTTTTTCCAACTCTTCTAAATTGTATTCAAAATTTTCATGATGCTTCAGAATGCCAACATGTTTTTCAACCAATGTCTTGTATTTATCTTCAAAAGTATCTGTAAAAATATCTCCAACACGTAGGCCGTTTCGACCTGTTTTATCCATGTATGTTGGTCCAATACCTTTAAGTGTGCTTCCAATTTTATTCTTCCCTTTCGCAGCTTCTGATGCAGCATCTAGTAACCTATGAGTTGGAAGAATCAAATGTGCTTTTTTAGAAATGAGCAAGCGATCTTTGATGTTGATATTAAATGGCTCTAATTTTTCTAATTCTTTTTGAAAAATTACCGGATCAATAACAACTCCATTTCCAACAATATTCAATACATTGTCTCTAAAAATTCCTGATGGAATGGTATGCAATACATGTTTGATTCCCTCAAATTCTAATGTATGTCCAGCATTTGGTCCGCCTTGAAAACGAGCTATAATATCATATTGCGGAGTCAATACATCAACAATTTTTCCTTTACCTTCATCACCCCATTGGAGTCCAAGTAAAACGTCTACTTTCATAATGTTTGGTTAAAATAAAGAATGGCTTTTTCTTGAGTTTCTAAAATGGTTAAAATTTCAGAAACTTTAGAAATATTAAAAATACTTTTCACGTTGCCCTCAACACAACAAATGACCAAATCGCCGCTGTGAATTCTGGATCTCGTGAGCGTTCTAATTACGAAACTTATTCCCGTGGAATTGATATGTGAAACATCTTCAAAATTGATAACAAAATTTCTAAGTCCCTTTTCAATAGCGTTCAATATTGCATTGTCTAATTGAAATGTTTCCTCTTCGGAAAGGATTTTCCCAACTGGGGTCAACACAAAAACATTATTTTCTTCGAAAGTACTGCAGGAAAATGTCATTGAGAGGCTTATTTATTATTGTTTTTAATCCCGTAAAAATACAATGAATGATGATGGATTGTCACATCAAAAAGTTCTTCAATAGTGGCTTTTATGTGTTGAATTCTTGGGTCGCAAAATTCAATTAAATCACCAGAATTTGTGCACAGAAAATGATCATGTTGTTTGGATCCATGCGCTTTTTCAAATTGAGCAATATTTTTTCCAAATTGGTGCTTTCTAACGAGGTTACAAGCTAAGAGTAATTCAATAGTGTTGTATAAAGTAGCTCTAGAAACCCTGTAATTATGATTTTTCATTTTAATATAAAGTGATTCTATATCAAAATGACCCTCATAATTGTAAATTTCTTCAAGTATGGCAAATCTTTCCGGCGTCTTCCGGTGACCGTTTTGCTCCAAATAGGCAGAAAATATATTCTTTACTGTATCGTTTATGTTTTGATTTGACATGACTAACAATCAAAAAGCAAAAGTAAGCATAATGAAACGTTTTCAAACCGATTATTCATCTTGTTTTTACCCAATTATCAACACTTATTCGAACAATTATAATTTGTTTTTGATGCAATAAAAAAGCAGATAATATTTCTTATACTTGTCCAAATGTTAAAGCTTTTAAGATTAAAATTTTTTTCAAGTCCAACACTTTTGTTGGTTACATTAATTTCCATTAGTTTATTTGTATACAGGCTTGGAAATGTTTCCAATCAGGAGTTTTCGTGGGATGTGTTGGGATACTATCTTCCGCTACCGGCCACTTTTATTGAAGCAGATCCTCTTTTGGATGATAAGACCTGGGTTGAAGAGTTAAACAACGATAAAAAACTTTCAGGTACACTTTATCAAGTATCCAGCACGCCAGATGGTGATCCCATGTACTTTTTCTTATTTGGAATGTCTTTTTTCTACTCCCTGTTCTTTTTGATAGGACATTGGTTTTCAGCTATTTTAGGGTTTACTCAAGATGGATTTTCTGAACCATATCAAATTGCAGTGGTATTAGGGTGCATGATTTATGTGGCAATAGGATTATTCTTAATCAGAAAAATTTTGTTGACATATTTCAATGAAAAAATAACAGGAATCCTAATTGTCATTCTCGTTTTTGGAACGAACTACATTCATCACTTAACCCTAAAAAATCTCGAACCAATAGCTGTTTTATTCATGTTATCATCTTTCGTATTATGGCAAACAATACGTTGGCATGTCGATTTTAAGTTTAAAAATTTATTGGGTATTGCTGTTGGAATTAGTTTGATGACATTAGTTAAGCCGAGTGAAATTTTATTTGTTTTTGTCCCAATTTTATGGGGCGTTTTTAATATTACATCCTTAATGCAGAAAATGAGGATATGTTATCAAAAAAAGTATGAATTCTTAATTGTTTTCTTGATTTGCGCTGTAATCTTCATTCCTCAAATTGCATATTGGTATACAAAAACGGGTCAGTTCATTTATGATTCATACAAAAATCCCGGGGTAGGTTTAGACTTGTTTTCTCCTCATATTTTGGACGCCCTATTAAGTTATAGAAAAGGTTGGTTGTTGTATACTCCTGTCATGATTTTTGCATTAATTGGTTTCTATTTTCTTTGGGTACAAAACCGGAAAATATTTCCCGCACTATTTATTGCCTTTATAATCTGTTTTTATATAGTAGCAAGTTGGACAGAATGGTGGTATGGCGCTGGATTTTCTTTGCGACCTATGATAACTTATTATCCTCTGTTACTTATACCATTAGGTTATTTCATCAAGACAATACTTACCCAAAATAAAATTTGGCTAAATGGGGCTTTGTTCAGTTCGCTTGCTTTTTGTGTTTTTCTAAACCAATTTCAGTGGTGGCAACTCAAGAATGGGGTTTTAGATCCTTATCGAACTACCAAAGAATATTATTGGGCAACCTTTTTAAAAACAAATGTTTCAGAAGCCGACAAAAAGCTTTTGTTAGTTAATAGAGAGATTTGGGGGAAAACTGCTTTCTCAAATAAGGACGAATATACATCTAAAACCATCATAAGAAAAAACTTCAACGAATTGCCTAAAGGATTTTTAGAATCTAATGAAAATCAAGAATTTGCCCTTTCTAATAGAATTCCCTTCGAAAATCTAACACAAAAAGACCATGTTTGGGTTAAAATGAATTTTAAATATTTAGCTCCAAATAATGCCAAGATTTCTCTCGCGGTAATGGTTGATAGGGAAGAAGGGCCATATGGTTATATGACTTTTCCGCTTGACAGCTGTAACGGTAAATGGCATGAAATGACAATAGAATATCTCACTCCGGAAATTAGAAATGTAAAAGACGAATTTAAATTTGATTTCTGGAAGGAAAATCCATCTAACTTATGTATTGATGACTTTGAAACAATAATTTTCGAAAAGAAATAAATCAAATTAGGCCTTCAATGCTATCAATAAGGCAGTGAATTACTTTTATATGAATTTCTTGCGCACGATCAGCAAAGTTGGAATATGGCGCTCTGATTTCAATATCACATAAATCTTTCATCCTACCACCATCTTTTCCAGTTAACCCGATTACTGTCATTTTTCGCTCTTTTGCGACATCAATGGCCTTCAAAACATTAATTGAGTTTCCTGATGTAGATATTGCAAGTAACACATCACCTTCTTGTCCAAAGGCTTCAATGAATCTCGAAAAAACAAATTCATATCCGTAGTCATTGGAAACACAACTTAAATGACTTGGATCTGAAATACTAATGGCTGGAATAGCCCTTCTATTATTGCGATAGCGCCCGGTTAATTCCTCTGCAAAATGCATAGCATCACACATAGATCCGCCATTTCCACAACTTATGATTTTTTTATTATTACCTATTGCCTTTGATAGCTCGATTGCCGCTCGCTCAATTAATTGATGGTTTTCATCTGTATTAAATTGTTTTAGAACTTCCTGTGCTTCATTCAAGTGATCCGCGATTCTATTTGAATTCATTGACTTATTTTTTGTAAAATTAAGGTTTTTAGTTTTCCTTGCCCGTTATTGAATAAAACAAGATAAATTTACAAACATTGATCATTTATAATATGAGTTTTTTCGAAAATAAAGTGGTTTGGATTACTGGTGCCTCATCTGGTATTGGAATGGAGTTAGCTTTTAATTTGGCATCTCAAGGCTCTAGTATCATATTATCAGCGAGAAAGCAGGAATCATTAAATGATTGCTTGTTAAAAATGAAGAACCATGATAAGCATCTAGTATTACCACTTGACTTAGAACATGCTGAAGATTTCGATGAAAAAGTAGCTTTAGTTCTTGAAAAATATGGGAGAATTGACTTTCTTATCCTTAGCGGTGGAATAAGTCAACGAGCTGAAGTTTGCGAAACAGCATTGGTAATTGATCGAAAAATTATGGAAGTAAACTATTTTGGCAATGTTGCATTGACAAAAGCGGTTTTACCAGTCATGATTGAACAGCAATCAGGGCATTTTGTTGTGATTTCTAGTATTGCAGGGAAATTTGGTTTCTTTTTGCGTTCGGCATATAGCGCATCAAAACACGCCCTGCATGGATTTTATGAAAGTTTAATGTTGGAAAATGAGAAACATAATATCGGTGTTACTATGGTTTGTCCAGGGAAGATTAATACAAATATTTCAGTAAATGCTTTAAATGCCTCTGGTGATATTCATGGGATAATGGATCACAACCAAGCCACGGGAATGTCGGCGGAAGAATGTGCTCAGAAAATTCTTAAGGCCGTTACCAAAGGAAAAAAAGAAATTCTTATTGGTAACAAGGAAATATATGCAGTTTACATCAAACGATTCTTCCCAAGATTTTTTTGGAAAATGATCAAAAAGCAATCAGCTACTTGATTTTACCAAGTAAATAGAGGTCTGTGATACATGAGATGATGGACTTCGGTTCTAATTTCAATGATTTTCTGCTCATCATTCATGTTCATCAGCACACTGTCTATTAAATCCACAATTTGAGGGATATCTTTCAAACCAATACCTCTGGAGGATATTGCAGAGGTACCTATTCTAATTCCTGATGTTACAAATGGTGATTCCGTATCAAATGGAACCATGTTTTTATTTACCGTTATATCTGCTTTTACAAGTGCGTTTTCAGCATCTTTTCCATTGATACCTTTAGATCTCAAATCAATAAGCATGGAATGATTTTCAGTTCCACCTGAAACGATGTTGTAACCTTTAATCATAAAAATTTCAGACATTAACCGCGCATTTTCCTTAACTCGTTCCATATATTCAACATATTCAGGAGTTAATGCCTCGTAAAAGGCAACTGCTTTAGCCGCGATAACATGTTCAAGAGGCCCACCTTGAATACCTGGAAATACAGCCGCATCGAGCAATGCTGCCATAGATTTTAAATTTCCATTGTTCCACTTTAAACCAAATGGATTGTCAAAATTATGGCGCATCATGATAACACCACCTCGAGGTCCTCTCAGTGTTTTGTGTGTTGTTGTGGTAATGATATGGCAATGTTCTAAAGGATCATTTAATAACTTTGCAGCTATTAATCCTGCTGGATGAGAAATGTCAGCTAAAACAATTGCACCAATCTTATCAGCAACTTCTCTTATTCTTTTGTAATCCCAATCTCTGCTATATGCTGAAGCTCCGCATATAATCATTTTAGGTTTCTCAGAAAGGGCTTTTTGTTCTAAAATATCATAGTTTACAAGTCCAGAATCTTCGCTAACACCATAAAATGATGGTTCGTAAAGTTTACCTGAAAAGTTAACTGAAGAACCATGTGTAAGGTGACCGCCATGACTGAGGTCAAACCCCAAAATTTTATCTCCTGGTTTTAGGCAAGCTAAGAAAACTGCTGCATTTGCCTGTGCGCCAGAATGGGGTTGAACATTTGCCCAAGTTGCTCCAAACAACTTACACAACCTGTTAATGGCCAATTGTTCAACTTCATCCACTACTTGACATCCACCATAATATCTTTTACCTGGTAAGCCTTCTGCATATTTATTTGTTAAAACGCTCCCCATGGCATTCATAACTTCATCGCTCACAAAATTTTCTGAAGCTATGAGTTCAATTCCACTAAGCTGACGTTGTTTCTCTCTCTCAATTAGATCCTTAATCTGATTATCCGATTTCATTGTAATTGATTTGCGTTTTGTAATTGTCTTCTAAAATCATTGATAACCCTTCGCCTAAGGAGGTCATGGGCTTAAAGTTTGTTAATTTTTGTAATTTTTCAGAACTACCAACCCTTCTTTCGACTTCGTAGTCGTAACGTTTTTTTGGAGCTTCTAAATACGTTATTTTCGAGTTTGATTCCGTTATGGATTTTATTTTTTGAGCTAATTCAGTGATGCACCACTCAGCTTCATTGGCAATATTTACAATGTGGCAACCGTTAACATTCATAAGTTGAACACAGGCTTCAACGGTATCATCTATATATGTAAAATCTCTAGTTTGATTACCGCTACCAAAAACTGTAATATCTTCTCCTGAAATCGCTTGTTCAAAAAATCTTGGAACCACCATTCTATTATCCTGGTTTTTACCATAGACATTGAAAAACCTGAGAGAAATAACATTAAGTCCTTTTTCTTCGTGGTGCGAAGCTAGATAAATTTCGTTGTATCTTTTTGCCATGGCATAAGATGTTCTTGGGTCAACTAGTACTTCTTCAGTTAATGCGTTTTCTATTGCAGAATGGCCGTATATACCACTTGTTGAAGCGTACATTATTTTTTTAACGTTATTAACGAAAGCAGCCTCGACAACATTTCTAGTTCCTATTACTTCTACATCCATAGTTTCCACAGGATTGTCAGCCACAATGTCAACCCCTAAAACTGCTGCAAAATGAAAAATTAAATCACAATTTTTGCTTGCCTCTGTTACTAAAGATAAATCCCGAACATCACCCTTGATAAATTTCACCTTAGAATAGGTGTCTTTTTCTAATTTATTGCCTCGAAGTAAGGAGTCTAAAACAACAATGTCATGACCTTCATTAACTAGCCTTTTAGCTAGATTGCTTCCGATAAATCCGGCACCACCGGTAATAAGTATTTTCATAGTAGTACAAATATGCTATTTTTCAATTATATATCTTTTAATACCTGTTAATTTATGCGTCAATTGTCCTGATTTTAAATGTGTAATGCCATTTTCATCAAATAAATCCCATCTAACCCAACCTGAGGCATGAAGAATTTTATCCTTTCCATCTAAAATTCCCACATGAATTATTTTACCTGTTTTATTCTCAAAAAAAGCTAAATCGCCTTCTTGAATTGCATCAAATGGGATGTTTTCGCCTGTTAAAAATTGATCTTTCGCATCTCTTGGTAGTTGGATGCCATAGAATCTATATACCACTTGAACGAAACCAGAACAGTCAATTCCAAAAGGTGATTTTCCGCCCCATAGATAAGGCGAGTTCAAATAATTTGAAGCTAAATTAAGCAGGTTTGGGAGTTGTTCTTCATTATTTTGGATAATTCTATAGGATTGGTTACCAATTAAGAATTCATCGTCCTTATTGGAGATAAATGATCCTCTACACGTCATAAACTCGCCATTAAATCCGGCTAATGTATTTGTTCTGTTAATTTGGTAGCCATACGAATTTAACCAAGTATCCTTTTCACTTTCACTAATTGGCTCAATGTGTTTAATATCAACATATCCTTCATATTCATCCAAAATGGTTTTGATTTTCAACCAACTATTAATTGAAGATAAAATTTCAACAGGTTCACCGAAAAGCAATTGACTTGTCATTTCAGATGCATCCGATTCAGATGCTCTTATTGGTGAAATACTTACTAAGCAATATCCAAATTTTGAAGTCATTTTTTTGGAAATTCGGGATGATTAATCAGATTCAGAATCTGTTGCATGTGCCGCTGATTATGATAGCAAACAAATAGAAGTGCGTCTCCGAGTCTCAATCTAACAATCTTTGAGATTGAAATTGGAATTCTTACTCTTTTTAAATCAACCTCAGCAGCTAAATCAATAATTTGGAGTAACTCCTCTTGCTTTTCAATAAATAACTCCAATGCAAACTTGTTGGTTGTGATGTCTCCAACTAATGGATTGTATTGTTTCGGACTTTTTATTTTGCGTTTAATGTTTTTCAAGGTGCCTAATTTCATTGATTTCCAAGCAGCTTTTCCCAAAGGAGACGAGGTGAAAACTTCCCTAGATTGGCGGAATTTTGTCTTATTTATTCTGTGTAAAAACGTTTGGTGATAATAATTGGCGTATTCTATAAGGTGCGTTAGTACTTCATTTATGTTCCAAACATTTTTATCCTTTTTCCAAGAGCGCTGTTGAGCATTAAGTTCAATAAACTGTTTATGGAGAATTTGAATATTTTCTTGAGTGATTAACTTTACTTCATTAATTAATTCACTTGATTTCATAGACATTACCTAAATTTTTTTCCTAATGCTTAAAAATACATAATAATTGAATGATTCTAAAGCTTAAAGATAGATTATCATTACATTCGCGTTGCTTGATACAAATATTCTGAAAATGCGCCCTTTATTATTTATCACAAACGATGATGGTATTTCCTCTAAAGGTATTAAATCTTTGATAGAAATTGCAAAAGAATTTGGCGATATTTTAGTAGTTGCTCCTGATAAGCCGCAATCTGGAATGGGGCATGCGATAACAGTAAATCAGATTTTAAGATTGGAAAAATCTTTAATTTTCGAGGGAGTTGATGCCTATACATGTTCAGGTACTCCTGTAGATTGCGTAAAGTTAGGCATTTATGAAATTATGAAGCGCAAGCCTGATCTCATACTTTCAGGAATTAATCATGGTGCTAATTATTCTACTAATGTCCTTTATTCTGGAACAATGTCGGCAGCTGTAGAAGGTGCAATGGAAAATATCCCTTCAATAGGTTTTTCTCTTGATGATTTCCATTCTGATGCCGACTTTTCAGAAGCTCAAAGTTGGTCTAAAAAACTAATTCGAGAGGCGTTAAATGGAAATTTCCCGAAGCATGTTTGTTTCAATGTTAATTTTCCGTCGTTTAATGGGCAACCATATAAAGGATTTCAAGTTTGTTCTCAAGCTCATGCTTTTTGGGAAGATCGTTTTGATAAAAGATTGGATCAATTTGGAAAGCCATATTATTGGTTGACAGGCGAATTTATTGCAGGAAATGAAATTAAGGGCACTGATATCGAAGCTTTAAATAAGGGCTACGCTACCATTGTACCTACCCAATTTGACATGACTGCGTATAATGCCTTAGATGAATTAAAAAAATGGAACTTATGAATTTAAGAAAGTGGAATTTATCTCATACAAAAGGATTGTTGGTTGGATTGATCTCTCCAATTATATGTATCCCTCTCGTTATATTTGTAATGGCTTGGATACAAAATTATCCATTTGATACAATATGGCATAAATTCGGACATGAAGTCGTTTTCCGCGGAAAATACCTTTCCATTTCTTGTATATGCAATTTGGTTTGGTTTTATATGTCTCTCAATCGTGAAAAATACAATTTCGCTATGGGAATTATTCTAGGTACATTAGGATACCTTCCTTACATTCTTTATATCAACTTTTATTACAGTTAGCATAAATACTTGGAAAAAGAATTGAAAATCTACATCATCGCTGGAGAAGCTTCAGGTGATTTGCACGGAGGAAACTTAATGAAGGCACTTAATCAGGAACGAAAACATATTAATTTTCGTTATTGGGGTGGTGATCATATGAAGAACAATGGCGGGACCTTGGTGAAGCATATTGCTGAACTGGCCTTCATGGGATTTATTGAGGTGCTTTTTAATATTAAAACAATCTTTCGAAACATTAAATTCTGTAAAAAGGATATTCTTGATTTTAAACCTGATGCACTCATTTTAATAGACTATCCTGGATTTAATTTACGGATTGCAGAATGGGCCCATTCTCAAGGTATTAAAGTGTACTATTATATTTCTCCCCAAATTTGGGCTTGGAAAAAATCAAGAGTTCATAAAATAAAGCGATGTGTTTTTCAAATGTTTGTCATTCTGCCTTTCGAAAAAGATTTTTATAAAAATTACAATTATCCAGTTGAATACGTTGGCAACCCCTTATTGGATGCTATAGATGATTATCGAAGTAGTTCAGATAAATCCTCTTTTTTCGATACATATGATTTACCTGACAAACCAATCATTGCATTACTTCCCGGGAGCAGAAAACAAGAAATTAAAAGAAAATTGCCAATTATGCTTGAAGCATTAAATGGTTTTGATAATTATCAGTTTATCGTAGCTTGTGCCCCTAATTTGGATGAAAAAGAGTATGAAATGTATCAAAACAAAGATGTTCGTTTCATTAAAGGTAATACCTACGGTATTCTGTCAAATGCTGAGGCAGCCATTGTAACATCTGGAACGGCTACCCTTGAAACTGCACTTTTCAAAGTACCACAGGTTGTTTGCTATAAAAGTTCATTTATTTCCTACTTTATAGCAAAGCGCTTGGTAGACATCAAATACATTTCTTTGGTAAATCTTATTATGGATAAAGAGGTTGTTAAGGAACTCATTCAAAATGATTGCTCCTCCTCGAAGATATCTCATGAATTAAAATCAGTCATATTGGGAGGTGAAAAAAGAGATTTTATCCTGACTGAATATGACGATTTAATAAAAATACTTGGTGGCAAAGGTGCAAGTCTTAAAGTTGCACAAACTTTGTTGAAAACTATTTAATGGGTTCAAGCTTTTCTTATTCCCAAAATCTAATTTTGTTAACGTGAAATGGGTGTTTTCAACAATTTTTATAATCTTCGGATTTTGTTTGACTGGGCAACAGCTTCGAATCGGCCTATTTCGTGATTACAATATCAATAGAGTAACCTTGTCCTATAATGACGCACCATATTATGTTTATGGAGACTCACTTTTGCTTGATACTATTTTAAAGAATGAGTATGTCGAAGTTTTAAAATTAGGAAAACGCATTTTTCTCAAAAAAGGAGTTGAAGATATTGGTGATTTTGAACGCGTATATCTTGTCCAAGATAGTGTTGGTTCTTCATTGATTATTAATTGTAAAGACCCCTCCGTTAAACAGCGAAAATATCAAGATGATATTGAATTGTTTTCAGGTGAATCTGGAGTTTCAATTGTGAATAATGTAGATATTGACCGATATGTTGCCGGCGTGGTTGAATCGGAAGGCGGAGTTGGATGGAACATCGAATACTATAAAGTTCAAGCTATTATAAGTAGATCCTACGCGCTGAAATATAAAGAGAAGCACGCAAAGGAAGGATTTAGCCTCTGTGATCGCGTACATTGTCAGGCTTATCTGAATATGTTAAGATATTCAACAACAATAGATTCGGCTGTTCAACTTACTAAAAACCAAGTACTACTTGATCAGAAAGATTATCTCATTGATGCCTATTTTCACGCAAATTGTGGAGGTCAAACTTTTGAACCACAATACATATGGAATTCGAGCTTGCCATATTTGACTTCACGTATCGATACGTTCTGCATCTACACTAAACAGGCACAATGGGAAAAACGTATCCCGAAAAATGAATGGTCCAACTTTTTGATTAAAAAATATAACTATCCCATAAATGATAGTTTGTTCAATTCGTTGATTTATAATTTCAATCAAACGTCACGAAAAGCATTCTATATTGACCCAGTACTGGGTATTCCATTAAGAGATATTCGTGACCAGTTTTCTTTAAAATCTACTTTTTTTTCATGCCAACCTGATGGTGAGGATGTACTTTTAACTGGGCGAGGTTATGGACACGGGGTTGGGCTTTGTCAAGAAGGAGCCATGAAAATGGCCAAACTCGGTTTTAAAAGCAATGATATTCTACAATTCTATTTCCCCGGAGCGCAACTTATTGATATTCAAAGGTATCGTTATTATAATCAACCGAAAATCGAACCTTTCTAGTTAAATCATTCGTAGGAAATTACAAATATTTCTTCGTTTTCCTTTTTGAATAATTTTTTCTCTCTTGCAAAATGTTCAAGTTCACCTTTATTGTTGACTTTAGATAAGGAAGTTTTTGTGGAGTCAAGTTTTGTTTGCAATTCAACCTGAGTGCTTGAGAGTTTATTCAATTTTTGCTTTTGATTAACGATGGTGAAAATATCGATATCGTCTAAAAACAACGTGTATATGAAGAAAATAAGTGATGCAATCACATACTTGTCCTTTAGAAATTTCTTTACACGCATCATGTATCCAAATTAAGAACAAAAAAAAAACAAACTCCAGAGGAAGTTTGTTTTTTTGAATAGTCTATTGTTAAATATTAATTAGAAATAAACTAATTTTTTTTAATAGCTTTTAATTGGTCAGAAAAGTCATTATCAGTACCAAAAATATCCTTGTAGGATTGTTGAAAAAAATCAGCCATTTCTGTATTTTCTAAAGCGTACAAATATTTCAAAGTTTCAATTAAACCAACTTTTGAAATGATTAAATCATTTTTTGTCCAATTTGAGACATCGTTTAAACTATCTTTTGTCAGCATTTTTTGAGCTTTTTCCCAAATAGTAACTGCAGAACTTTCATCATCGGGAGTTTTAAGGTATTTCATGCAACCTTCATAAAGTTTGGCTCCTACTTTTGCATTCTTTGATGCTTTTCCGTAGGCCTTAATGTAATTTGCTGCTTTGGTGTATGACGCGCTTTCAATTTCGTTTGTAATTGCTTCAACTAAATAAGTTTGTACCTCATCAATGTAAGCGGCATGTTTATCTAAGTCGTTGCCTTTTTTATCAATATCCATTGCCGATCCG
>CANHJY010000026.1 GCA_947461185.1 Flavobacteriales bacterium | reverse complement strand
TATTGTAGTCATTGTGATGATGTACAAAAAGAATAAACTAAAGAAAGAAGAACTTGAATTACAGCGCAAGAAAGAATTTTCACAAATGGAGCAAACACAGCGAGCGACCGAACAAAAAATGACGCAGCAAGAGATGGAGCTTCTGAAAATGAAAGAGCAGGAACAAAAAGAGGCGGAAGAAGCGATGCGTGCAAAACAATTGCAAGCGCAAACACAAGAAGACGAAGTTCAGTTGCAAAAAATGTTAGAACGAGGAAATTTCCCTTGGTTTGAATTCCGATTTGGAAATGAAACGGGAAGCTTTCAGATTCAAACTCCACGATTAACTGTAGGAAGAGATGAAACCAATGTTTGGACGGTTAAACATCCAACGGTATCTCGCAACCACTTTCAACTTTATTTCAAAAATTACGTGTACACGATTCGTGATTTAGGAAGTTCAAATGGAATTTTGGTCAACGACATGAAAGTTTCAGAAATCGAACTAAAACATGGTGATTGCATCCAAGTAGGAGAAATTACTTTGACGTTCCACATTTAAAAATATAAAAATTTAGCGTATGAAATACATCAGTAAATCATTAACCAACGTTGGTAAAGTTAGAAGTGCCAACGAAGATAATTTGGGTGAAGCAGTAACTCCCAACGGTCATTTATTTGTCGTTTGTGACGGAATGGGTGGCCACGTTGGGGGAGCGCAAGCTTCGACTATTGCAGTAAACAGTCTTATTGAGTATTTCCGGCGCGAAGTTTATGACAATGTGATTCAAGCAATTGACCACGCGCTTTCATTTGCAAATGAGCAAATATATGCATCGGCTTTGAGTAATCCAGACTTAAAAGGCATGGGCACAACAGCTGTCGTTTTATTGATTCGTGGTGAAGAATGTTTTATAGGTCATGTGGGAGATTCGCGTATTTATTTGCGTTCAAATGGAAAATTGAATCGAATCACGAAAGATCATTCTTTTGTTCAAACATTAGTCGATTCTGGTGTTATTGACGACGAGGATACAGAAACCCATCCTAACAAAAATCAAATTTTACAAGCTTTAGGAATAGCCCCATCTGTAAGAGCAACGATATGTCCATCAGCTATTTTACCAAAAGCGAGCGACTTGTTTCTTCTTTGTTCAGACGGTTTGAATGGTATGGTAAATGACAGCGACATGGAGCAAATCATGCAAGAAGATAACTTGTTGGTTACCTCTGAAAACTTGATCACAGCCGCTTTAAATAGTGGAGGACATGATAACGTTACTGCTTCTTTGGTACTCATCGAGGAAAGTATTCATGTAAGTTCTCGTTTTGTCCATTTCAATCCAAAACCAAAAGTGTTAGATATGACTTCTACACAGCAATTTGGCGGTGGCTCAACTAAGTCAGTTAAAAAGAAAAGTATGTTGCCCTATATCATTGCAGGAGCAGTTTTGCTATTCGGAGCTGGCGTTGTGTTAATGATGATGATGGGGAAAGAGGAAATTAAGCCAGAAGCTAGCAGTTGTTTGCGCATTGAACAATTACAAAATGGAAACGGTTGTCAAAATATCAATGAAAATGATAGTATTAATGTGCAAAATGACACCTTTGAAATTCCTTGCGGAGATAGTATTAAGACAATAACAATTGTTAATTCTAGAATTTCAAAAATTGAATCAAAGCTAAAAGAAGAAAATGCCGAGTTTTCTAATACTGTAACTTCTGAAGATGATGATGAAAAATCATCTAAAGGAAAAGAAAAATCTAATGTCCCAAAGAAAATTGAAAAAATGTCGAAAAAAGAAATCAAGGCATTGGAAGTTGGGGATTCCGTTTTTAACGAAGAAGGAAACTTTGAAAGGCATGGTTTTAAAATTGTTGTTGATAAAAAGACTGTAAAATCAAAAGAAAAGGTTAAAGAAGATAATTCATCAATAAAAATATTGAAAAATCACACGGTTAAACCAAATGAAGGATTGGGAGAAATCGTTAAATTGTACATATTAAAGTGTCCTAAATTAAATATTGAAACACTAGTATCTCATAATGTAGATAATAATAAAAAATTAAAAAAGCAAGAAAAGCAAGCATTGAATGAGGGGAAAACAATTGAAAAAATGATTCTAGAAATTCCTTGTGAAAATTAATGAAACAAATCAATAACATAGAGCTTGTAAAGGTATTAAATAGTGGCGGAACGGCTGTTGTTTACCTAGGTATAGATTTATATACTGGACTTCCTGTGGCCGTAAAAGAGCTAAAAGCGAATATGTTTAAAAGCGATTTTGTGCGCAAAAAATTCATTGAGGAAGCCAATCAGTATTTGTACATGGATCATCCAAATATTGTGAAATTAAAGGATTTCATCGTTACAGAAGAAAATCATTATTTGGTGATGGAATACGTTGACGGCAAGAATTTGTATGATTACATGACAACTGTAACAGGTCCTTTGCCGATTCAAAATGTCGCACTTTTGTTAAATGAAGTATTGAGCGCATTGAGTTATGTGCATGATCGCAACTTGATTCACTTGGATATAAAACCTTCAAACATCATGTTATCCAATTCCAATTCAGTCAAGTTGGTTGATTTTGGAATTTCACAAGACGACAAATCAACTCGAAGTGAAAATCCAATCGGGAGTCCGGCATACATGAGTCCTGAACAGGTTGATGGTCAAGAAGTAGACTTTCTATCAGATATTTATTCAACAGGTATTTCAATGTTTGAATTACTTACTGGAAGTTTACCATTTCAGTCTAGTGAAACAAGAGAAGAATTGTTTCAATCAATAAAAACCAATAAAATGCCACGGTTGATAGCCAACAATGAACTGGACTTGGAACACGAAGATGAAATGAATCGCATTTTTAGAAAAGCGACAAATAAAAATAAAAAAGAACGTTATCAAAGTTGTGAAGCGTTTCAATTAGATATAATTCAATTTATATGAGTTTTAAAATTGTAAAAGTTGGACGTGCAAAAGACAATGATATTGTTTTAACTCATTCGTCCGTTTCGAGATATCATTGCGAATTTTTTTACGACGATCAAGGCAATATTTTTTTAACTGATAAGAATTCTGCGAACGGCACTTTTGTCAATGGACGAAGAATTCTTGAGTCAGTGCAACTTCAACCAAACGATATCGTGAAGCCTGGCGTTGATGTTCCTTTGCGTTGGAGAAATTTCAATTCTTATGATCAAACAGATGCGCATCAAGTAGATTATTCCGCTGGAACTGAAGCCAACGAACCTTTACAATATC
Organism: Flavobacteriales bacterium; assembly: GCA_947461185.1. Lineage (GTDB taxonomy): Bacteria > Bacteroidota > Bacteroidia > Flavobacteriales_D > Crocinitomicaceae > M0103. Next base: position 9,710 of record CANHJY010000026.1, on the reverse strand, counting down.
CAAATGAATTCAGTGCGCCCAAAAAGATGAATGGGACTTTGAAAACTATTTTGATTACGTTTTCTGTCATCATTGTTTTGGGAGGATTGTGGTTCGTATTAAATGAATATGTAATTGGAGATGGTAAACCTGCAGTTGTTGATCCAGAAAAGCCTAATGAAATAAGGAATCAACCAGACGAAATTCAAAAAGAAAAGGAAATTACTTATGATTTTAGTTGCTTAAATGATGACAAAGATCTCGGAACAACAGAAATGATTGATGTACTAGAGAGTGTTGATAGAGAAGTCACAAATACCTTGGGCGGAGAAGTTACGATTCAAGATGAAGAAAAAGTTGGGAATCAATTACTAAGTGATTGTAGAAATCAATATCGATTTTATGAAACAGGACTTAAAATTGAAAATTTAAGAACCATTTTGAAACGTTTGACCGATCAAATCAAGGAACCAAAAGGATTTCATTACCAAATATTTCTGATTGAATCTTCTGAACTAAATGCATTTACAGCTGGTGCAAAAATATTTGTCACTACCAAAATGTATAGTTTTTGTAAAACGAACGATGAGTTGGCATGTGTTATAGGGCATGAAATCAACCACAATGAATTAGGACACATAAAAGACCAATTGCAGAAAGAACGGCTGATAACTGCTGAAGGAGCTGCTCTTGCTCAAATGGCAACAATTTCTTTTGGGCAGAAAAAAGAAACGCATTGCGATATGACAGGAATTGATTTGGCAATTGCTGCTGGTTACAATGGCTGCGTAAATATTGAACTTTGGAAGCGAATGCAAAAGGAGTCCAACGAAGGAGATTTTGATGCGCTTGAAAATTTAATGCGTTCTCATCCTTATTCCGAGAAACGAGCAAAATGTACGCAAGAACACATCATGAATAATTATGGATTTGATTGCACATCTGGCGAAAAATATTGAGTTAAAAAAGTTCCATTTGAAATAAATTTAAACCAATGCATTTGAAAAAAATAGTTAAGTCCAAAGTCTTTATAGTTTTCATTACTGTATTCAGTGTTGGATTTATTCTTGCCCAAACAATTTCATATCCTGAATTTAAAAAAATTAATTCATTTAACATTCAATCATTTGACAATGGGGTTTTTAAAGCTTCTGCAAATGTCGGAATTTACAATCCAAATTGGTTTTCAATAAATGGAAAAGAAATCCAATTTAAGCTGTTTTACAAAGAGCATCTGATTGCTATTGGCTCAGCTAATGAATCAATTACCTTTCAACGAAAATCCCTTTCAGGATTACCTGTCGAGATGGATTTCTATCCCGATTCTATGAAAAATGACCTTCGAGATATTTTATTGATGGACTCAATTTTAGTAAATATAGATTTGACGGGGAAATTTACATTCCTTGGAATTCGATCACACAAAGTAATGCCAACGATGCTAAAAACGGATAATTTGGTGACTGCTTTGGTTACGAAATCATTGGACGGAGAAGGCTTAAAGACCAAGTCTGTAAAATTAGTGAAGGCATCGATTAAAGAAACTACATTTAATGTTGCATTTGATTTTAAAAATACTGTGAATTTGCCCTTGGAATTAAAAAATATGCAGTATGAAATTTTTGCAGATGAAGCAAAACAAAATAGTGTTGCTAACTGGGATTTTGAAATAAATAAAGAAATAGCATTCAATGCAACAGAACAAATTGAAGGTGAGGTAGTGGTTGATAATTTGTCTTCTGCTTTGTCAGGATTTAAGAAAATATTAAAAGGAAAATTAGATTATTATCTAGTAGGTTATGCTTTAATAGCATTGCAAGGACGAGAAATTAAAATACCTGTCAAACAACATTTTTTGGTGGAGCCACTCACTCAAAAAATTACCATTTTAAAAGATTATGAGTGATTCTGGTAAATTGAGATTAGGATTTATAAGTGAAGGAAAACTGCTTGTAAAATTCGCATTTGTTCAAGGACAACCTTCTGAAGTTGTTATTGGACGTTCAGCTTCATCACAAATTTGTTTAAATAACAATGTCGTTTCTAGTCAGCACGCGCAATTAATTTTTGACGCAAATGGAAACTTACACATTATTGATTTAAACAGTAGCAACGGAACATATATCAACGATCGACGCATTGAACCTGGTGTTCCTTATCAAGTGCGCTCAACGGATAAATTGCATTTTTCAGGCTCTGCAGGTGTTGAATTGGTTTTCAATCCTGATAGTTATGAAATGTCGAAAGTGCAAAGGTCAACAAGCGCTAAAAATACGGGAGATAAAAATTTCTCTACGACAAATATTCTTGAAAAGTTTAATGGAAAACGCCTATTAACAGTTGGTCGAAATCCTGATTGTGATGTTTATTTAGGGCACGATTCAATCAGTAGAAACCACGCAACGATTGAGAAAAAAGGGCCAAATGAGTTTGTTCTAACCGACCTGGGATCATTGAACGGAACTTATGTAAATGGGCGTCGCGTAAATGGAAACATGAAGGTTAGTCAAAATGATACGATTATCATTGGCCGTTTTCAGTTAAGCTTAGCAGGAAAAGTAAAAGATTTAACGCAAGAAGTTGCCATCCGGACTGAACGCATTATTAAACAATTCGACAATGGTAAAATTGGATTGCATGAATGTAGCTTTGAAATCCCATCTAAAACCATGCTGGCAGTTATGGGACCATCAGGTTGTGGTAAATCTACCTTATTAAAAGCATTGAATGGTGACGCTCCGCCGAGCAGTGGGCGCGTTTATATCAGTGGGTTGGAATTGAATGAAAATTACGATTACCTCAAAACTCAAATTGGTTATGTACCACAAGATGATATTGTTCACAGAGAATTGACTGTTGAACAATCTTTGTATTATGCGGCAAAATTGAGATTAGAGCATAGTGATTCAACTTTCATTAAACAAAAAATTGAGCAAGTTCTAAAGGATTTAAATATTGAACACATTCGCCATAATCTAGTAGGAAAAATAAGCGGAGGACAGCGCAAACGCGTTTCAATTGCCGTTGAAATTTTGACAGATCCATTAATTCTATTCTTAGATGAGCCAACTTCGCCTTTGGATCCACAAACCATAGAAGAGTTTTTAGAAATCCTTAGAAATTTATCTAATAAAGGGACAACTGTTATTATGGTTACCCATAAACCTGAGGATTTGAATTACATGGACACTGTTATTTTCATGGCCGAAGGTGGACATAAAGTATATCAAGGAGATACCAGTTCTTATTTGAATCATTTTAAGGTTGAAGACACGATAAAAGTGTATGCGCAACTAGCAATGCCTCAAGCTTCAAAATGGATTAATAATCACAAACAGAACCATCCTGCTTTGGGAACAATGCAGCCACCAAAGGAAAAACAAAATTCTAGACATGCTAATTTTTTCCATCAATTTTGGTGGTTAACTATCCGCTATTTTAATATCAAATTAAATGACCGAGTAAATACACTCGTGTTAGTTGGTCAAGCGCCTATTATTGCAGGATTGATTTGCTTAATTTTTCAATCAATTTCACCCGCAGTTCCTTTTCTTTTGGCTGTAAGTGCAGTCTGGTTTGGAACCAATAATGCAGCGAGAGAGATTGTTGGCGAGGCACCAATTTACAAACGAGAACGCATGTTTAACCAAGGAATTCTTGCTTACATGTTGTCGAAAATCACAGTGCTCGGAACATTTGCTGCGATACAATCATTGTTATTCACTTTAATTATCACCATTAATTTTTCAAATTCAGATCCGTCATGGGAAGCACCAGGAAAAACATTTTTATGGATGCTTTTCGTTTCCTTGTCAGCATCAATGATGGGATTGCTGCTTTCAGCGATAGTTACAACCACCGAAAAAGTGATGACTTTGGTACCAATTGCCTTAATTCCACAAATCATGTTGGCAGGAGTTGTAGCAAAAATTTCGTCGCCATTAGTGGAAGTTTTAAGCTACCTTACTTTATCCAGATGGGGAAATGAGGGCTTTTGTAATGTTCAAGAAAACGTGCGCATTGAAGTTCCAGATATTCAGATGCCTCCGCCACAAGATCCTTCATATCCCTCAGTCACTTCGGATGTCCAGCCAAATATTTCAACCAAATGGGAAACTCGTAGCTCAATAGAACAATTAAAAGATTGTTTTCATGACAATTATGAGAAAACTTTTGGCGATGATTGGGCATATTCAATGCCTTTAGATTTAATTGCGGTAGGATCGCTTTCCTTTTTGTTTTTCATTGGAATTTATATCGCATTAAAGAGGAAAGATTCAATAAGAATAAGGTAATAAAGTATGGATTTATTAAGGCAAACAGTAGGGAAATATAGATTATGATCAACAAACAACTTCTAAATTACAAAATAATTTCGATCCTGGGTGAGGGTGGGATGGGAACAGTGTATTTGGCTGAACACAACAGTTTTGATCGCAAAGTGGCTGTTAAAGCGATTCACCCTCATTTGGCTAAAAATGAAGAAATTCGGAAACGTTTTAACAACGAAGCAGCAACAATGGCTCGACTTCAACACCCGAATATTGTCAGTTTGTTCGATTACTATTCTGATGAAGAAGGACTTTATTTAATCATGGAATTTGTGGAAGGTGTTGAGTTAGAAACTTATTTGCGAAATCTTGGATATCCATTAGATGAGCATGTTACCGCTGCTTTTATGAAGCAATTGTTAAATGCTTTCTCTCATGCACATGATAAAGGCGTGGTGCACCGTGACATTAAACCAGCCAACATTCTTATTGCTCATGATGGCACAATCAAAGTTCTTGATTTTGGTATAGCCAAAATAGTTGATGGAGAAGGCAATCATAACTTAACAAAAACAGGAACTCAGATTGGAACTGTTTTTTATATGTCTCCAGAACAAGTTCAAGGAAAAAAAGTAGATTTACGCTCTGATATTTATTCCCTAGGTGTTACATTTTATCAAATGTTGACAGCTCAAAATCCTTATTTTAATTGCACCACCGAGTTTGATGTGTATTCTAAAATTGTACAAGAGCAATTACCGAATCCGAAAAGCGTGAATCCAACTATCAGCGATGCATTTGTCAGTATTTTAAATAAAGCAACAGCAAAAGATCCTGAAATGCGTTTTCAAACCTGTCAAGAGTTTAACCAAGCGATTTTGAAGAAAGAGTTACAAACTGGTTCACAATCAAACGAATCAACTATTCAAAAAAATAGAGTTAACCAACAATCAAATCCTAAGGTAAATGCACCCACTTCAAGCGGTCTTGCAACTGCGGCATTAGTGTTAGGAATTATTGGTTTTATTTTGTGTTGGTTTCCTTTTTTAAATTTGATTCTAGGTATTTTGTCATTTGCCTTCGGAATAAAAGGCCAAAAAGACTTAAATGGAATCAAAACAACAAATTCGGGTTCTGCAGTAGCAGGGATTGTATTAGGAAGTATTACACTTTTTGTTACTTTGATCCAATTATTTTCTCTTCTAAGTAGATTTTAAGCAATTATTCAGATGATCGGACAAACAATATTAAATTATCAAATTATCTCTCTTCTGGGTGAAGGAGGAATGGGAACAGTCTATATGGCTGAACACGTTAAACTTGGACGCAAGGTTGCAATCAAAGTCTTACTTCCACATTTTGTTAAAAATGAACTTGTCAGAAGTCGTTTTATCAATGAGGCTAAGCTAATGTCTAACTTACAGCATCCAAATATTGTAACGCTTTATGATTATCATGAAGATGAAAATGGTTTGAGTCTTATCATGGAATTGGTTGAAGGGAAACCTTTAGACGAATATATTCAAGAAGTTACAGGTCCAATCCAAGAAAAAGAAGCAATTCAATTAATGAAACAAGCGCTTGAAGGATTTGGGTATGCGCATAAACAAGGGTTGATTCATCGAGACATTAAGCCTTCAAATCTCATTGTAACCAAAGACAAAGAAATTAAAATCTTGGATTTTGGAATCGCTAAATTAGTGAGCGATTTAGGTAATAAATTAACAAAAACAGGTTCTCATATCGGAACAGTTTATTACATGTCTCCAGAACAAGTGCGTGGAAAAGAATTAGATTTAAGAAGTGATATTTATTCATTAGGAATTACGTTTTACCAAATGTTAACTGGCTTCTGCCCATATGAAGGATTAACAACTGAATTCGACGTTTTTAATAAAATTGTTGGAGAAGAATTACCTGACCCCAGAACAATATATCCAGGCATTTCTGAACACATGTGTCGTGTTATACAAAAGGCAACTGCAAAGAAACCTGAAGATCGCTTCCAAACTTGCGCTGCGTTTATTAAAGGTTTGAAAAAAGATGATTTTGTGCTTTCAACGGGAGTGAAAAATGATGTTTTAGCGCCTGTTATTCCAGTTGTAGAGCACGTTGTTATTGAAGATGTCACAAAAAATGATGTTTCAAATCCTACAATAGAAGCTGCAGAGCATGCTGGTGTTGAAGATAAAGTAGCTGATGAAATTGAATCTCAAAAAGAACCAATTCTTGTTGAAGAAAAAATTGAGAAACAAGAAAATTCGAAAAGTGAAGAAAAAACATTTGTTTCTCCATTAGAAGTGCCTAACACAAAAGATTCAGATAGAAAAAAGAAATTAATTATGTATGCTTCCTTTAGCTTGGTTGCAGTTTTTATAATAATTGGTTTAGCTGTTAATCCAAATAAAATGGAAAGAACATCAGATGAGAGAATACCGACAGAAAAAGATTCAAAACAACTTGAAGCAAAACCTGAAGGTGGAATAGATGAAACAATAGTGCAGCCCGAAGAAAAGAAAATTGAAAGTCAAAAACCTCTAGGAAAAAAAGTAAGAAATAAAAATCCGAATGTTAATGAAAATCCAGTTTATCAGGAGGAAGAATCGATTGAATACAGTGCTTCAAAATATGAAGAAGCAAATCCAAAAGAATATTTGAAAGTCAGTGGAACTTACCGTCAAAATCTTATTTTGGATTGGGTAATTGAATTTAAAGTTAGCAATAATGCAGATTATACGGCTTATAATAAGGTCTTTGTAGAAGTGACCTATTATGATGAAAACGGTAGCACTCAAGGTTCTGATTATATTGAAATAGATGAATATTTCTCACCTAATTCAAAATATGATTATAAGATAAAGAAACCTGGTTATCGGCATACTAAAAGTATTGGGTTATCTATTTATACTGCATCATCTGTTAATTAAATAGAGGGGTTTAAATCAAAAAAATAAAATATATGATTTGATGACTAAATTCTTTTGAAACTTTTAACATAAAATAATTTATTAGGTCTTTTCTAAAGTAATCTTAAAAAAGCTTTAATTATGCTCAACCAACAAATTCAAAATTACAAAATCATTTCTCCTCTCGGTGAAGGTGGAATGGCGAATGTATATCTAGCGCAACACCAATCTTTGGGGAATAATGTTGCGCTTAAACTTCTCAAAGAAGAGTATGTCCAACATCCAAATATTCGCAAACGCTTTTTGGCTGAAGCAAGAAACTTGGCGCAAATGAGTCATCCGAACATTATAAAAGTTACAGACTTAATTGACGCAGGAGATATTGTTGCTTTTGTAATGGAATATATTGAAGGTGATACGCTTGAGCATTACATAGAACACAATGGTAAGTTGCCAAACGAAGAAATCGAAAGTTTTATAAAGCAAATGATTGAGGCGGTTGAATATGTTCATTCACAAGGACTAATTCATCGTGATATCAAACCTTCTAATTTTATGCTTACCAAAGGAGGAGCAATCAAATTATTAGATTTTGGAATAGCTAAAAACACCAACGATGATGCGGCAGATTACACCAAAACAGGTTTGATGCAGCAAATGGGAACTCCCATGTATATGAGTCCTGAGCAGGTTAAAAACACTTCTGAAGTGACCAAAGAAACAGATATTTATAGTTTAGGTGTCGTTTTATGGCAAATGGTCACTGGAAAAAAGCCTTATAATTCTGATACGCTTTCATTGCCCGAAATTCAAGTGGCGATTTTGAAAGAACCTTTGTCATTAACCGATACAGTTTGGGATGAAAAGATCCAAAGTTTAACCGAAAAGACAGTAGAAAATAGAACAGTAAATCTTTTTTTTATATGGTCAAACAAAAGAAAAGTTAGGCAAAGTGAGATTAAAAATGAAATGGGTAGAAATAACTCACAATCTGATAATTCCAAAATTGATAATGCAAGTTCTTATAGAAATGTGAATTCATCAACTAATTCACAAAAAGCAAAATACGCGGCTAATTCAAAGCAAGATAAAGAGGAAAGGAAAAGTTATTTTAACCTTAAAACAGTTAGTATTGGCATAGGTATTTTACTTTTTATTGGAATATTAATCATCTTTAATTTGAGTAAAGATGGCTTTTCTGTTCCAATAAAAACATCTGATGCATCTAAATTAGAAATTGGTCAAAAATATCAAGGTGGAATTATTTTTTATTTGGATAATTCAGGAAAACATGGTAGAGTATTTACTGAAAGAGATCTTGGTAAATTTGATTGGTATGCGGCTATGGAAGTGTGTAAAAACTTACGTTTAAATGGATTTAGTGATTGGTATTTACCCTCAATAACCGAGTTAAGAGAAATATATGATCATCAATCTGTGTTCGGCTTTTTTGAGAGTAACTACTATTGGAGTTCCACGGAGTACGTTGAGTACGATGTCAATCGTGCTTGGGGGCTGGACTTCCTCAATGGTCTCCAAAGTTACTCCGGTAAAGACTTAAACATTAAGAAATACCCAATCTATGTGCGTGCGGTTCGGGCTTTTTAACCATTTAACTATTTATTCCAAGTAAAAATGCTCGACCAAAAAATACATAATTATAAAATAATTTCCCTACTTGGAGAAGGAGGGATGGCAAATGTTTATTTAGTAGAACATGAAGCGCTAGGGCTCAGGTTTGCATTAAAACTTCTAAAAGAAGAATTTGTGCAGCACCCTAACATTCGCAAGCGTTTCTTAGCTGAAGCAAAGAATTTGGCTAAAATGCAGCATCCAAATGTGATTAAAGTAACAGACTTAATTGACGCTGGAGACATTGTAGCTTTTGTAATGGAACATATTGAGGGAGTTTCCCTGGAAGAATATATATCACAGAATGCACCTTTGAAAAATGAAATAATCCAATCACTTTTTAATCAGATGCTAGACGCGGTTGAATATGTTCATTCACAAGACTTAATTCATCGTGATATCAAACCTTCCAATTTTATGGTTACTCCTCAAGGTACAATTAAATTATTGGATTTTGGGATTGCCAAGAATTTGAATGACGGTTTGGTAGATTATACAAGAACAAGCATGGCACAGCAAATGGGAACTCCCATGTATATGAGTCCAGAGCAGGTTCGGAATACTACTGAAGTAACAAAACATACTGATATTTATAGCCTAGGGGTTGTTCTTTGGCAAATGGTGAACGGACAAAAACCTTATAGTTCTGAATCACTATCCGCTTTTGATCTGCAATTAATGATTGTGCAAGAAGTTTTAACTCCTACAAATACGCATTGGGATTTGATCATTCAAAAAGCAACTGCTAAAAAAGAAAGTGAGCGATTTGAAACTTGTGAGGACTTTAAATTGACTTTGAATAATTTATCTTTTTTTACAGCAATTACAAATATAAACTTGAGTGATCAGTCAAGCCCTGACAAATTAAGAAATGGAGGTTTATTTAACTCACTGAGAATACTGGCAATTCTTTTATTGATTG
>CANHJY010000025.1 GCA_947461185.1 Flavobacteriales bacterium | reverse complement strand
CCATAATCCATTCATATGATATATGTTTACCACCTTCCGTAATCGCTTGAAAAACGTACAAAGGTGATGTACCAATATCACCAAAGACAATACCTATTGTTATTAATATGCCAGCAAGAGATGCTTTACTTGTATTGAGTGCCATTTTTCTATTTTGAGCAAATGTAATTGAAAAGTTTAGGGTGGAAATTAATATAGATGAAAATCTTAAAAAAAGTTAAGATGAAACCCAATTATTGGTTCTTTTACATGTCTGAGAAAACTTTTTAGTCACGATATTTTTTCCGCTCTCCTATACCAGTAACAGTGAATCAGGAGCTTGATAGCCATTAAATCAGAAATTTTATTAAGCAAGTCTAATTATAAATTAGATCAACCAATTATTCCTCAAACCAAAAAGAATGATCATCTCCGAATTTAACTTTGAGAGATGGAAAATCCGCACCCGTTAAAGTCTTAATTTGCTCAAATGCACCGGATAAAGTATCAAGAAAAGGTCCACCTGGACTATTTTGTTTGGTAGAAATAATATCTCCCTTAACAAATGAACCATCTTTCTTCAAAGTTAATTTGAACAAAGGTGCCATACCGCTAACTCCTTTTAGGTTAAATTGAGCGTAAGTGCAGAAATTCCCCATTGAATAAGATATGAATCGCCCTTTGTAATAATCTATAGCCCTTGTAACGTGGGGTCCATGTCCAAGAACAACATCTGCTCCAGCATCTATAGCGATCCTTGCAAACTCATGGACATTACCCCTATCCTCTCCGTAAAAAATTTCAGTTGCTTTAGTAACATGAGTTTTACTTGAGCCTTCTGCGCCACCATGAAATGAAACAATCACAATGTCGCAATTATTGTTTAATTCGGTAACCACCTCTTTGAGTTTGGTATAATCCTTAATTTTCAAACAACCCGTATTTGGCGCAAACGCAGTCATTCCAATTTTTACGCCTTTAACAGTTATTGTATCCCATGGGCAAGCCGTTAGACCAGCATATCGAAGTCCTTTTTCTCTCAAAACTTTTTGGGTATTCAAACGGCCTTCTTCTCCAAAATCTCCCATGTGGTTATTGGCAATAGAAAACATGTCAAAACCAGCATCTTTAAGTTGATCTACAAAATATTCAGGTTGCCGAAATGCATAACACTTGGAAGGATCCGAGCATTTTTTAACAGTTCCACCAGCGTTTAAAACAGCACCTTCTAAATTTCCAAAAGTGATGTCTGCTCCTCGCAAATACTCCCATAATGGTTCAAGTAAAAGTTGATCTGACGCAGGGAGATATGAGGTACTAGGATAATTTGAGCCCATCATAATATCGCCTACTGCGACGAGTGTTATTGTAGAATCTGAAGCGTTATCGATTGGCAATGAATCTCGAAGAGCATCCTTTTTTTGATTTACAATTTTTGGTAATTCATTATTTAAGTTTGGCAAAACAAAAAAAATAAAGCCGGAAGCTGTTAATCCGATTGCACCGAAAATTAAAGATAACCTCATATGAGTATGTGTTAGAAATCAAGTTAACATACTTGTTTTGTCTTAAAAAGTTTCATAAAATGGATAGTTTGGTTGAATTAGTATTCGATCAAAAAACGAAAGAAATTATTAGCTTTGCTTAAATTTTTAGGATTTTTCCAAACAATTACCGAAATATGAAAGTTGCCGAAATCAGGAATCATTTTTTTGAATTTTTTGCCTCTAAAGCTCATGAAATCGTTCCATCTGCCCCGATGGTAGTTAAGAATGACCCAACGCTTATGTTCACTAACGCGGGTATGAACCAATTTAAGGATTTCTTCCTCGGAAATAGTGTTCCTAAAAACCGTAGGGTTGCGAATTCTCAAAAATGCCTACGCGTATCCGGAAAACACAATGATTTGGAAGAAGTTGGTGTTGATACCTATCACCATACGATGTTTGAAATGTTGGGTAATTGGTCTTTTGGTGATTACTTTAAAGAAGATGCTATCACCTGGGCATGGGAATTATTGACTGAAGTTTATAAAATTCCAAAAGATAAATTATACGTTACTGTATTTGAAGGTGATGTAAAAGATAATGTCCCAAAAGATCAAGAGAGTTTTGATATTTGGAAAAAATTCATTGATGAAGACCGCATAATTCTTGCTTCGAAAAAAGACAACTTTTGGGAAATGGGAGACACAGGCCCATGCGGACCTTGTACTGAAATCCATGTAGACTTAAGAAGTAAATCCGAAAGAGAATTAATATCAGGAAAAACGCTTGTTAATAATGACCATCCTCAAGTAGTTGAAATATGGAACAACGTGTTCATGCAATTCAATCGCAAAGCTGATGGAACTTTAGAGCCATTGCCTGAAACGCATGTCGATACTGGAATGGGATTGGAGCGATTAGCCATGGCACTCCAAGGAAAAACCTCAAATTACGATACCGATTTATTCCAAACTTTAATTCAGCACATGGAAAAGGTATCGAATGTCAAATACGGGGTTAAAGAAGAAACGGATATCGCGTTGCGCGTTATTGCGGATCATATTCGAGCGATTTCATTTTCAATTGCAGATGGTCAACTTCCCTCCAATACAGGAGCTGGATACGTCATCAGAAGAATTTTGAGACGAGCTGTCCGTTACGGTTACCAAACATTGGGGCTAAAAGAACCATTCTTGTGCGAATTATCACTTGTTCTAGGAGATAATATGGGTGATCCATACTCAGAACTCATAAACCAACGAGAGCTTATTCAGAAAGTCATTCGAGAAGAGGAAATCAGTTTTTTTAGAACTTTGGAGCAAGGATTAAAAAGAATTGATGGTATTATTCAAGCTACAAAGAACGATAACAAAGATATTATTGATGGTATTGCCGTTTTTGAACTTTTTGACACTTACGGATTTCCTGTTGATTTAACTTCATTGATAGCTCGAGAAAATGAACTAACGATAGATGAAAATACTTTTAATACTGAACTACAAAAACAAAAAGACCGTTCTCGCGCTGCTACTGCAATAGAAACAGATGATTGGGTTCAAGTGAGGCCAGATGTGAATGTCGAATTCATTGGATATGATAATTTAGTTGCGGACATTCAGATCATTAAATATCGAAAAGTTAGTCAAAAGCAAAAATCATTTTATCAATTGGTATTCAATCAAACACCTTTTTATCCTGAAGGTGGTGGTCAAATTGGAGATAAGGGAATAATTGAAGTGAATGGGGAACAAATCCCTATTTTTGATACCAAAAAAGAAAACAACCTCATCATTCATTTGAGTGAAAGTTTGCCAACTGAAGTTACAGCAACATTTACTGCCTTAGTAAATGAGAAAAATCGCATGGGTTCCGCATCAAACCATTCTGCCACTCACCTACTACATCATGCTCTTCGTACTGTTTTAGGTAATCACGTTGAGCAAAAAGGATCTTTAGTTACCCCTGAATATTTACGTTTCGACTTTTCGCATTTTTCGAAGGTGACTGATGAGGAATTGGCGCAAATTGAAAAGTTGGTTACCGATAACATCCATCAAAATATACTTTTAGATGAGCGCAGAAATACGCCAATTGAGGATGCAAAAGCAATGGGTGCAATGGCACTTTTTGGAGAAAAATATGGAGATGCTGTTCGCGTAATTAAATTTGGAGATTCCGTTGAGTTATGCGGAGGAACACATATTCCTTCAACAGGAAAAATTGGTATTTTCAAAATTACCACGGAAACAGCTGTTGCAGCAGGAGTGCGAAGAATTGAAGCCATTACAGCTGATGTTGCAGAGCATTATTTTAGAGAAAAGGCTCAAACACTTGATAACATTGCAAGTACATTAAAGAATCCAAAGGATATTTTAAAAGCGATTGAAGATTTAATTAATAAAAACAATCATTTATCTAAAGAAATCGAGACGCTGCTCCGCGAAAAGGCTGTGCATGTAAAAGGCGAATTGAAGTCTAAAATTGAAAACATCAATGGCATCAATTTCTTAGGAACAACTTTGAGCTTAGATGGCGGATCTATCAAAGACATTTTATTTCAATTGAAAGGAGAAGTAGATAATTTCTTTGGTGTCATTGGTGGAAATGAAGGAGAAAAATGCACGATCAGTATTATTCTTTCTGATTCAATAATTGCTTCAAATGGATTAAATGCTGGAAATCTTGTTCGCGAAGTTGCTCATCATATTCAAGGTGGTGGCGGTGGTCAAGCATTTTTTGCAACTGCGGGAGGTAAAAATTCAGCTGGATTGAAAGAAGCTATTGACGCATGTAAAATGAAGCTTTAGCATTTAGCCCATTAATTCTGATTTCAAATAATATTACCGTTTCTTTCGAAATTTAGAAAGCAGGAAATTTGTTCCTTTATGAAAATAACCAATCGTTTCAGGTTCTAGCTTGAAAACATAAATTGGTAAGAAGAAAATGATTACCACAAGAAAGGATTGAACGAAGAAATTGCTTATTGGATCAAATAAAAAGTATGTATTGATTATCCAACCGGTCATTAAACTAATTAAGCCGAGTAAAATGACATAGAGTTGATTTTTATGAAACGGATGAATTCTAAACGCAAACCAGACAAATAAAATTCTACCAACATTATAAATAATCAATGCTATAGATGTTGAAATAGCCGCGCCCGCAATTCCCCATTTTGGTATGAAAATAAGATTCAGAACAAAAACTGTTACTATTAAAAAAATCGTAAATAGTATATCGTAACGGTATTTTTTAGAAGTTGTAAAAATAGAACCATTAATACCAAAATACATGTCAATCAATCTACCCATCATTAAGAAGAAAAATACCCATATTCCTGCTTGAAATTCAGGCTTGAGAAAGGAGAACAAAAAATCAATATTATTCCAAATACCACAAAACAAACCTAAACCTATTACCAGTCCGACAGCGCTCACTTTCTGATACAAATCTTGCATTTTTCCAAATTCACGAAATTTCCAATAATCTGCTACAAGAGGCGAACTGACTCTAATTATTGATTTGTAAGGCACTTGTAAAGCACTCGTCAAAAAGATTACAGTAGTATATACTCCCGTTGCTTCAAGCCCAATCATTTGCGCAATCATTATTACATCCATTGAGCCGACTAATACAACTCCAAGTGTGTTGATATAATTGAATGCTGAAAATTGAATAAGAATATTTCGAAATCTTTTCGAAATATTAATGGATGATGGATTCAAATTTAGTTCACCTAACTTGTACAAATAAAATAGCAAAATAACTGTTGGAATAAGATAAAGTAAACTATGCAAAATCACGAACATATCGAATGATATGAAGTCAAAATAATACAAGATAAGTGAAATGGTGACCGCTAAACGCAATACGATTTCGTATGCAAAAACAGGAATAATATTCTTATAAAAGGATCGAAGGTACATCTCCAAAACCAAGAATATGACATAGGAAATACCAATTGGTAAAAACCAGTAATAATAGGAAACAAACATCGCTGAATGTTCTAAATACATGGTCTCAATCTGAGGACGAAAGATCAAGGTCAATAAAGTAAAAACGAGAATACCAATTGTTACAATTAATAGTATTAGTGGCAAAAAACCATGATGCTTTCGTTCTTTGTTCTTCAAAAAAGGTAAAAATTTCCATGTGGTATAGATTGTTCCTAAGTTGGCAAACTGCGCAAATAATGTCCCAAGGGAAATAATCAAATTGACCAAACCGATTTGTTCAGTGGTAAAAATGATTAGAAACAAAACACCTTTATTGACGTAGCCGAGAACAATCCCCAAATAAGAGATAAGCATGGTGCGAAATGCATCTTTTTGAACGATTCCCATATCCTAGAGCTACAAATATAATCGATACCTTGTTATCAGCGTTAAATACTGAATATTTGCTTACTTTTGCTTGCATGCTTTACATGATATTTACAGAAAAGCATAAACCGTGAAAAAGGTTTTAATTATTACATATCATTGGCCACCATCAGGAGGGATAACAGTACTGCGCTGTTTGAAATTTGTCAAATATTTGCGTGATTTTGGGTGGGAACCCATTGTTTTTACTGCAGAAAATCCTTCCTATCAATTTTTAGATTTTACGAATGAAAAAGATATTCCTGTAGGTCTGGAAATTCATAAAGTTCCCATTTTTGAACCGATCAATTTATTCAAAAAAATATCTGGTCGTAAAAAAACTCAACCTTTACAAAACATCACTTCAAATTCCTCAAAGAGAAAGTCAGTAATTGATACAATTGGAATGTGGGTTAGAGGAAATTTCTTTATACCAGATGCGCGATATCGGTGGATCAGACCCTCAGTTAAATATTTGGAAAACTATTTAAAATGCCACCCTGTTGATGCTATTTTTACCGATGGTCCGCCACATACAAACACCGTTATAGGACTTCAATTAGCAAAAAAAATGGGGATTCCATGGCTGGCAGATTTTCAAGATCCGTGGACACAAGTTGATTATTACGAGAAACTTCATATTGGAAAAAGGGCAGACCGAAAGCACAAGGCTTTGGAGCAGGAAGTTTTCAAAATCGCAGACAAAATTACCATAGCAAGCCCCACTTGGAAGCATGACCTAGAACAAATCGGAGCGAAAAATGTGGATGTTGTTTATTACGGATATGATGAAGAGGATTTTGTAAGTTTCAATTCATCTTCCAAAAGTTCTGATGTTTTTAATATCGTTCATGCCGGTTTATTGGGTTCAGATAGAAATCCTATTTCATTTTTTGAAGCCTTAGGTCAACTTATTAAAAAGTACCCAGATTTAGAGGGAAGAATTGAAATTCAATTGGCTGGAGAAGTTGATATCTCTGTTCAAAAAACCATTGAATCCAACAATTTAAAAACAATCACCAAATACATGGGAATGATTACTAGGCAAGATGTTTTGCAATTATATGCTCATTCTAACTTGCTTATACTTCCCATAAATAAAGCTACCAATGCAAAAGGAAGAATTCCTGGAAAGTTGTTTGAGTTATTGCGTTCCGAAAAACCTATTTTAGTTTTTGGTCCAAATGATGGAGATGTAAAACAACTAGTTGAAGGTAAACATCGAGGAATATCTTTTGAATATGATGATTATCATGCTATTGAAAAATATCTCGAAAATGCGCTTTTGAATCATGAATTTCAAAATTTCGATTTATCATCTTCAGTTGAAGAATTTTCTAATAAAATGCTCACTGAAAAAGTTGCCGAATCGCTAAACGACATTATTTATTCTAAGCAATGAACATATTATTTTACTCGACCTATCATTTTAATACGGAGACATTCGGCCCCTATCTTGAATTGATGCAAGAGCATTTGAATAATGGAGACAGGGTTTATTTTCTTGGTTGTGATGGAGAACTATCAAGTTGTCAGACCAATCCTCATCATTCAAACTTAGTATGCAAAACATGCATAAGCACTAAAAAAAATGCGCTTAAGTGTCTTGTTGGAAATCCCGTTAACTTAAAAATATCAGAAGTACTTCCATTTGAAAAATTGAATTCAAAAATTGATCAACTGGATTTATCATCAATTGAAAATTTGAAAAATTGTCAAATTGAATCATTCGATATTGGCATGGCTGTGATGTCCTCTGTTGTATCAATATACAGAGATCCAACTCCAAATCTGCAGGTTTATAAAGATTTAATTGAAAAACAATGGACCTCATCAATTTGGGTATATGAGGCTATTAAAAAATGTATTATTGAAAAAGAAATTGATCGTGTATATGTTTTTAATGCTCGATTCGCAACCTTGCGTGCGGGTCTTCGAGCCAGTCAACATCTAAAAAAGGATTGTTTTGTAATCGAAGAAAGTAACGATAGAAATCACTATGCGGTTTATGAAAATGAAATGCCGCATTCCATTGCATACGTTGAGCAACTTATCGAAAGCTACTGGGATTCAGGAGACGAAAATAAGGCCACAATTGCAATGGATTACTATCGAAATAGGAGTCAAGGAAAGGATAGTCGTTTTGGACATTTCACATCTGATCAGGACAAGGATAAACTTCCAGAATGTTGGGATGATCAAAAACAAAACATAGCCATTTTTATTTCTAGTGAAGATGAATTTGTTTCAATCGGGAAAGAATGGGAAAACGAATTGTACAAGAATCAAGTAGCTGGAATACAACAAATAAGTGATGACTTCATTGACAACTCCAATTTCGTTTTCTATGTTCGCGTGCATCCGAACTTAAAAGGAATAATTAATGAATCTATAGAAACGTTATATGCCATCGAGAATAAAAATGTTGTTATTGTTCCGGCAGATAGTTCGGTTAGCACATATAACCTCATGTTTCATGCATCGAAAATCATCACTTTCGGATCATCCGTTGGTATAGAGGCTGCCGCATTTGGAAAGATTTCAATTTTGGCGGGAAAGACTTTCTATATGAATTTAGGAAGTACATTTAATCCCAAAACGCATGACGAATTGGTTACCCTGTTACTGAGCAACGATTTGCCAGCAAAACCAATAGATGGAGCATTGAAATACGCCTATTTTTTAATGCATTTCGGGAAAAAATACAATTTCTTTAAACGTAAAGATACCTTTCAGGCCTTTGTAAATGGTAATCTTTATGGTCCCGATTTTCACTTGTTGTTAATTAGAAGGCTTGGACGATTAATCCGAATTAAAAAGGAAAAGAAACAAAAGCTTAGAAATAGTGCAATCTTAACTGAACAGCTATCCAAAAAACATTGAATTATATTATTTCAACTGTTTCCCAAGAATAAATTCAGCATATTCCCAGTCCATTTCTTCATCAATATCAATTGAATCCTTTTTATCCATAACATACTTCTGAACTGCAACAAATTCACTTATTTGTTTCGACAGCAATGCCCCCACATTTATAATATAGATTGCTCCATTAAGTTCATATACTTTAGGTGAACTTTGTCTGGTTGCAAAATGTCCAGATTTACTTTTTATCAACCATCCATTTTCATTTTCCTCCATGAGGTTAAAGTATGGATTGGCTTTTGATGCTACAACTGACACGAGCATTTGGCTATTTTCCCCAAACAATTCTATAGCCTCTTTTATATGATTTGCATTGCGGAATGGTGAAGTAACCTGTAGCAATAAAATATATTTGTAAGCAATCTTTTTTTCAGTGAAAAAATGACATGCATGTATTAATACATCTTGCATACTCGCGGCATCTGTTGCCAACTCTTCTGGACGCACAAAAGGAACATGAATTCCGTAGTTTTCAGCAATATTTATAATTTCCAGATCATCAGTGGAAATACAAATTTGCTCCTTTTTAAAAATTTGAAGCGCTGCTTCAAGCGTGTATGCTATAAGCGGTTTACCATTTAACTGCTTTTTATTTTTTCCGGGAATCCCTTTGGAACCTTTACGCGCAGGTATAACAACAAGTATTTCAGCAAGATTCATACTTAAAGTTTAAGGAGTCTAACATCTTCTTGAGCCTTTCGGAAATCATCATGTTTCCCAATATCCAACCAGTATCCCCTGTGATGAAAAGAATATACCTTACGATTTTTATCGATAAGCAAATTCATAAGATCGGTTGCTAAAAACACTTCGTCTTCAGGAATAAAATCCAAAACCTCACGTTTCATCAAATAAATTCCTCCATTTGAATAATAGGTATAAGTTGGTTTTTCCTTGAAAGCATGAACAATATTACCTTCAACCTCCATTACGGCATATGGAATCTCCACATCATAAGGAATAGTCACAACACTTAAATCTGCTCCTGAATTGATAAAATCTTCATAAAAAGCTTCGTAATCTAAATTGGTCAATAAATCAGAATTACAAACCAATATGGTGTCATGATGAAAGTTCTTTATTAATTTGACTGAACCAATTGTGCCCAAAGGTCGATCTTCTTTAACCAATTTGAGGTCTATTAATCGATTGAACTTTTCACAAAAAGGAACAAACTTATCTGCTAGATAATTAACTGACAACCAAATATGCTTAACCCCAAAGAGACATAACCTATCAATAGTATATTCAATAATTGGCTTATCCCCAACAAATAACAAGGGCTTAGGTGTGTGTTCCGTCAAAGGTCTTAATCGCTGTCCTTCCCCTCCTGCCATTATAACTACATCGATTGGCAATCTTGATAAGGTTAACCTAAAATTAATAACATCAACAATTTCATCAGAATCCGCTGCTAAAACTGGAATAATTTTTAAATTCTGTTCCCGAAAAGTTCTGATTTTATCAATTGAAGTTTCATTCAATCGAATATAACGCGGCTTTTTCTGACAAACTAGATTTATAGATTCATTGAGATCAATTCCTGCAAGAAGTCCACGTCTTACATCACCATCTGTAAGTGAACCAATGAGTTCGTTTTTTTCATTGTGAACAAACAACAAGGCGTCTTGAGCTAAATCATCAAGTTTTTTGATGGCTTCGATAAGTGAAGTTTTCGAAGGAATTAAATGTCGCTTCCAAATCATAATCTAGTATTTCATTTTTTCAAACGTTGAATTATCTTTTCAGATGTATCCTTTTTAAAATAAACATTCGGTCCATTGTATGTCTGCCCTTTTAAACTATTGAAATTGGAAATTATCTGGGCAGCATCAAAAGCAACATGAACAACATTCGAAGATGATTCTCGACCTAATTGCCTGTTTCCAAGATTTATAACATATTTCCCAAAAGATGCCGCTTCAATGATACCGCTGGATGTATTTCCTATTAATATATCTGTGAACTTCATACAAGTAAAATAGGATTGCGAACCTAAATTCTCAATTGCGAATAGGTGCCGAGGATATTCATGTTGAAGTTGTATAAAAAAATTCCTATAAACTGATCCCATAGTATCAGCGTTGGGTAAGGTAACCACTATTTGATGCGTTTTAACGATTTCCTTAATTGCTTCACCAAGTTGAATTATATTGTTCTCGTTACCTGCTATGTTCATGGTTTCTGGATGAACTGTCATTAAAACAGTTGGAACGTTTAAATCCACTTGCCATATTTCTTCAAACTGTTCGATACTTAGGAGTTGGATAGCCTCAATATGTTCCAAACCCAAAGCTCCAACGACCTCAACGGTGTTATCGTCGCCCATTATTGACTTAACTTTTTCTGCATTTTTTTCAGTACTAACAAAATGAAGTTTTGAAGCCAATGTAATTTGATGACGATAAATATTATCTATTGCGCCAAGCGTTGTTTCACCAGCATGTATGTGTGCGAAATTAAGTCCAAAAGGGATTCCTGAATTTACGGCTGCTGCCATTTCAAAACGATCACCTAATGCGAGAATCCAATCATAATCGGAATTCACATTCCAAAACTCAGCAAAGTATTGAACTGTTAGCGCATAAGTTCTCGATATATCCAAGGGCGAGTCTCCATCTAGTAAATTATTTATTTCAATAAAAGGCTGAAAACCATCTTCCTTAATTTGCTGAACAGTAGCACCCAATCTATCAGCGCAATGACTGCCAAAAACGATTAAATCAAAATGAATACTTGAATCTTCTTGCATCCTTTTTAACAATGGCAAATAAATACCATAATCTGCTCTTGAACTTGTTAAAACCGCTATTTTCATTTTAAATCCTCCCATGATAACTGATCACCAACTTGAACAGATTTAACCAATGATTTTCCAACAACTTCATCAATTTGCATGGGAGAAATACCAGATCCAGGTCGAAGCATTATCAAATCATTTAATGATATGATGCTATTCTCATTCAAATTGCTAGCATAATGAATACTTTTTCTCGCAATATCGATATTCTTTTTTTCTGATTCACTGGGTTCCTTTAATCCAGAGCCACTAATAGCACGTTCTACATTTCTTATGGCAGTTACCATTGCTTTTAACTCATGAGGTTCGAGCGATGCAATATGATCAGGACCTTCCATTTTACGATCCAATGTAAAGTGTTTCTCGATAACTTTTGCTCCTAAAGCAACTGCAGCAATAGGTATTTCAATACCAAGTGTGTGATCCGAATAACCTACCTTGATATTGAATTTTTCATAAATTGCATGCATTGCCATAAGGTTGACATCATTCATAGGGGTTGGGTACTCCGTATTACAATGTAAAATGGTAATTTGCTCTTTATTCAGTCCAGCGTGAAACAAGACTTGCACAGCGTCATTAATTTCCTCCATTGTCGCCATTCCTGTGGAGAGAATAACTTCTTTGCCTTTATTCGCTATAAATTCAATTAGCGGTTTATTGGTTATCTCACCTGATGGTATTTTAAAAAATGAGACACCTAGTTTGTCTAAAAATGTAATACTTGAATGGTCAAATCCGGTAGAGTTAAAGATAATCCCATTATCTTCTGCTCTTTTTTTTAGAATAAAATGCCATTCCTCAGGCAATTCCAACTTTTTAAGCATCTCCAATTGAGTCGAATCACTTGAAGGATCATTCGTTATTTGATATTCCGCTTTTTTTGCGCTTGAAGAAACGAGTTGAGTTGCTTTAAATGTTTGAAATTTAACTACATCAGCGCCAGAATCAGCAGCAGCATCAACAAGTCCTAGTGCGGTATCTAAATCACCATTATGGTTCACACCAGCTTCTGCAATAATCAGCGTGCTATTCATTATTTCTTAAATATTTCGCAGGATTTCCCACATAAACACAATTATCTGGAACGTCCGAAAGAACCACACTTCCCGCTCCGATGATTACATTCTTTCCTATACTGACACCTTGTTTGATTGTTGCGTTTGCCCCAATAAAACTAAATTTACCAATCTTTACATTACCCGTCAGCACGCTACCAGGTCCGACATGAACAAAATCATCTATAATGCAGTCATGTTCAATAATAGCTCCACTGTTTATTATTGTACCGACACCTATTCGCGCATTTGCATTTACAATAGTTCCGGCTGCAATTAATGAAGATAAACCAATTTGGGATGTTTTACTTACAATGGCTGAAGAATGCTGAATGATAATTTGTTGTTTTTCTTGGGT
>CANHJY010000024.1 GCA_947461185.1 Flavobacteriales bacterium | reverse complement strand
GCTTTTACCGTCTCAAAATATCTGTCAACAATATGTTTTTTGGGTAATTTATTGATTTTCAAGTTGACCAATATCCATTTCTTGAAATTTAATTTGGGGAAAGAAAAACATTTTACGCCAAGCTTAAATTTCAATTGCAATGTTCTAAGGTTGTGGTGCAGATCTATTAGGTAATCGTATTGTTCATTTTTAAGCTCAGGCAATACTTCATTGATATTTTTTTCAATAGCATAAACACGACTTAAGTGAGGATTAGCTTCCAAAAGTGGAAGAAAATTCTTTTTGGTTAAATAATGAATTTCAGCCCCCGCATTCTGTTTTTTTAGTGCCCGGATTATGGGGGTTGTTAAAACGATATCACCAATAGAGCTAAAACGTACAATTAGTATCTTCACATTTCAAATTTAGGGATTTGAAAATTACTTGCGCGCATTAGTTTTCCAGACCTCAATATATTCGTTTGAATTTCGTGGGTTAAGGGTTCTAAGCAGTCGGTCAAGAAAACTTGGATTGGCTTGAAAATGTAATTCCATTTTGGGATAAATCTTCTTATAAGAGGAGATGCGTTCTGATAGTTTTGCATCATCATAAAAAAAGATATAATCGAACTTTTTGCCTGTGTAGGCATTTAAATCATCACTTTCTTTAAGTCTTTCGGCTATGAAACAATCCCAACTTTTAGCGTAGAACTTGGGTAACATCGAAACTTTTCCACTCGCAGAGCCTTCCATAAGAATAATTTCTTTTTCCATTTTGTTATTATACAAGCTGTACATGGCTTCTACACGCGATTTTTTGGAATACATACTGACTGAAAAACAGAGTAAGAGGGAATTGAAAATCCAGAAAACATAAAGACCTACCTTCCAAAAT
This sequence comes from Flavobacteriales bacterium, assembly GCA_947461185.1. Classification (GTDB taxonomy): domain Bacteria; phylum Bacteroidota; class Bacteroidia; order Flavobacteriales_D; family Crocinitomicaceae; genus M0103. Next base: position 12,102 of record CANHJY010000024.1, on the reverse strand, counting down.
TTAATTTTCCATTTTGTGTTTTTCAATAAATCATATCCAATAACGCCAAGGATTATGAAAAAGGGTAAAATACTTAAGATAAATCGTTCCTGTCTATTGGGGTAAATTGTGTGAAAGATGATAAATAAAGCTGTTGGTATAAAAATGATGAGGTAGTTTTTATATGATTTTATAAAACCTATAAATAAGAGAACACCCAAAGGAAGCAGAAATACTCCTGTTAATACTAAAACATACATCAAATAATTTTGGTTAGGCAAATAGGTTGTTCCTTCTGTCAAATTGTAATTCACATAACTCCAGAATTCTGCAAAGGGATATCCCCAGATTAAAAGATCAACAATGCCTTGAGTGATGGTGAACATTATAACAACCCCTAAGCTGAATATTGATACTGTTTTAAATTCTTTTTTAATTACATAATACAATCCTAATCCAATGGCAAAGATTCCGATTTGATATCGAAATGAAACTGCAAGACCAATAAGCAGTCCGGCCGTAAAAATGTAACTATATTTTTTTTTATCAATCAGCAGCCATACGCCTAAAATAAGGAATGGAATCGCAGCGACTTCTACTAAATTTCGAACGGAGACAAAAGGGAATAACCAGAGTAAAGCCAAAAACCATCCCACGGTAATTGCATTCTTTTGCGAAGAAAGTTTTTCAGTAATTTTCATTCCATATGCCACAACGATGAGTGATAAGGCAGCATGAATGGCTCGATTGAATAGCATTAATATTTTTGGATCCATTACGCCAATCCATTTCATCAGTGCGAAATAGAAATAATTCAATCCAACGTAGCTGAAACTGTGACCCTCAGGAATTCCTTTATTGCCTTCAGTCCATGGAAGCCAAAAATTATAATCGTATCCATCTGCCCAAGAAGAAGCCGCCTCAATAATCAAAAAATGATCATCATGCATTCCATATCCTTCAGAAAAAAATACTGCAAGTAATCTTACCAGAAAAGCAACAACCAGAATTAGTATAAAACTATTTTGGTAATTAGCATGGTAAAAGTTATAAATTCTTGTATTCTTCATAAACCAATGACATGAAAGATTGACATCGTTTTTCTTCCGACTTGAATTGGTCTTTGGAGTAGGTGTTGTCATGTATGTAGTTGGCATCGATATTAAAACTGAAGTTTCCTTTATCAGAAATCCAGCCGTATCCTCTGTTAATTGTATGTAATGCGAATTGTGGACAATTAGGATTCATCAAATCTTTGCTCCATTTATAGCGTTTGTAATCTCCCCCCATTTGATATAATAATGTTCTTACAATATCTCCCTGAGAACCAATTGTAGGAATGTGCTGACCGCGGTATTCTTCTTTCAATGGCTCACCATAAACGAGCAAAGGAATATGAAAATAAGCACCCAAATTTGGATTTTTAACCAATTCTGATGCATGACCATGATCGGCAACGAAAATAAAAATTGTGTTTTTATACCAGGTTTCTTTTTTACATTTTTCAATGAAATCATTCAAACATTTATCAGCGTAGAACATCGAGCTCATAAAGTCTGATTCACTTCCATCCCAATTTGGAGTTCCTTCTTGAGGAAAATCATATGGTGAATGCGTACTTCCGGTGAATGCACAATGTAAAAAAGGTTCTTCAGTGTTATTGATTTTATCTAAAAACAAATCGTACAGGTCTTCGTCATAGTAGTTGAGCTTACCTTTAGGAAGACCACTAGGAAAATCATTTTCATCTGCCAATTCATCGAATCCATGATCCGTAAAATAACTACCGATATTTCCATACTTCAAGTCGCCACTAAACAGATAGTGTGATGAATAACCCCATTTTTTCAAATCCTGATTGAAACATGGTATCTTTCGATGTTTATCCGGTTGCATAGAAATAGAAATCTCTGGAAGCGCAGGATAGCCGCTAAAAATTGTTGAGTTACCGATTTCGGAAGTACCAGCTGAAGCATAAATATTTGTAAACAATAACCCTTGCTTTGTCATTGCATCGAAGTAGGGGGTGGCTCCTTTTTCACCAGTGAGACTTGATATAGCATTTGCTGTCCAACTTTCAAGAACAACGAATACAATATTTGGTCGAGAATTTTTTAAAAAATAACGATCGTGTTCGAGCGGATAGTTGAAAAAATCCTTCAGCGTTTCTTTACTTTCTTTTTCAGGAATTTTTTTAAATAAAGCACCAATTTCGCTTCTGGTATAGAGCAAAAAACTTTTGGTAAAGAAATAGAAGGAATTTACTGATAAGTCATTGGTTACATAGTTTTTAGAGTAATAAGCAGAGTCTATATTAATTGGAATTTGTTGAAATCCTCCTCTACCCAGCATTATGAAGAACAGCAGTGATACACCATATGCGCCTGCTCCAATAGGGTAGTGGTAATACCATTTTGAAGTCCTGTTTTGTTCAAATTTGAACGCCGAATCTAAAATCCATTTTGCAGCCTTATAAGCGATTAAAAATTCCAAAATGGCATATACTATGAACCAAAAAGTCATACTTCCATTAGCTGTTCTAACGACCTCATCCGGATTCAATAGATGAGTAAATACTCGAGTTGTTAGTTTATGATTCCATTCTGGGTAGGCATTGATTTCTCCTGCGTGTACGAGAACACAAAGAAGTATTTCTAAATAAAGAGATCCATAAAAAAGGTAACGAAACCACTTTTGAGGGTACAAAATATGTGCAACTAGGAACAATAATGGAATTACACATAAAAATGAAGCAGTTGCTAAATCTAACCTAAATGAAAAAATAAAGGCTCCAAGCCATTCAGGGATTGAAACGCCCTCAAATTTCGACCAGTTATGAATTGAAAAAAGAATACGCTGCACATCAAAGATAAGTATCCAGAGTGCCAATAATTTAATTATTGAATAAAGTATTTGTTTCAATGCAAACACTAACAAATATACTTTGAATTCAACAGACTCTTTTATAATTTTATAATCTTCTGATCATATAAAGTTGATATAGAACTAAATTTCCAGCTAAAAATCTGAGGAAATAACAAATAATTTTTCAATCCTTATGGGCAAATTCAAAGAAATAATCAAATCTGACCTACCAACCTTAGTCGACTTTTATGCAACGTGGTGTGGACCATGTAAAACCATGAATCCTATTCTTGATCAATTGAAAAAAGATTTGGGGTCGCAAATAAGAATATTAAAAATAGATGTAGATAAAAATCCAGTCGTAGCTGATCAATTCAAAGTTAGAGGTGTCCCTACTTTTGTGCTATTTAAAAACGGTGAGGTTCTTTGGAGACAGAGTGGTGCCATGGATTTATCATTACTTAAAAGTCAAATAAAATCAAGAATTTAAATCCTAAATTTCAGCGTAAAAATTTAAATTTTCGGGTATTCGTAACCTAATCATCATTGATTGCGTAACACACCCCGTTATTTTTAGTATTCAAATTTGCAGAAGTATCTAGAAACGCCTACTTTTGCGCCCTGTTTAAAATAAACAATTTAAAATGAAAGAAAATTTAATTTTTATCCCTATTGGGCTTGCTCTTATCGGTTTGCTATTCATGCTTGTGAAAATGTCATGGGTGAAGAAACAAAATGCCGGAGATGAAAAAATGCAAGGTATTGCAAAAAGTATCAAAGAAGGTGCGATGGCATTTTTGAGTGCTGAATATAAACTACTATTGGTTTTTGTTGTTATCGCATCCGCTGCATTGTTTGGAATTTCGTTAATCGTTCCAACTACGCATTGGTTAATTGTTCCTGCCTTTGTTATTGGTGCCGTATTTTCCGCAATTGCTGGAAATATTGGAATGCGCGTGGCCACAGATGCTAACGTAAGAACCACTGAAGCAGCTAAAACATCTTTACCAAAAGCGTTAAACGTATCTTTTGGAGGAGGAATAGTAATGGGATTAGGTGTAGCTGGACTGGCAGTTTTAGGTTTGTCTTTATTCTTTATGGTATTCGTTAATTTGTTTATTACCGGAGATAAGCCATTTTATGATGAAATGACAATGGTACTTGAAGCGCTAGCAGGTTTTTCTCTTGGTGCAGAATCTATTGCTTTGTTTGCTCGCGTTGGTGGAGGTATTTACACTAAAGCTGCTGATGTTGGTGCTGACTTGGTAGGTAAAGTTGAAGCAGGAATTCCTGAAGATGATCCAAGAAATCCGGCAACAATTGCTGATAATGTTGGTGACAACGTAGGAGATGTAGCTGGTATGGGTGCCGATTTGTTTGGTTCATATGTGGCAACAGTTTTAGCATCAATGGTTTTGGGTAACTATGTTATTCGAGATATGGCAGCTGAAGGAACTTTCACTGATGCATTCAATGGAATGGGGCCAATCTTATTGCCAATAATGATTGCTGGTGTTGGTATAATTGCCTCAATAATCGGAACTTTCTTGGTGCGTATTTCAAGTAATGATGCAAAAGAAGCTCAAGTTCAAAGAGCATTGAACATTGGAAATATATCGTCAATGATACTTTCTGCTGCTGCTGGGTATTTCTTAGTTGAGTGGATGTTACCTGAAACGTTAAGAATGAATTTCTTTGGCGAAGGTATTCTAGATGTTAGCAGAATGAATGTATTCTACGCCACTTTAGTTGGTTTAGCTGTAGGTTACCTTATCTCTTTCTTTACTGAATACTACACAGCATTAGGAAAGAAACCTGTTATGGACATCGTTCAGAATTCGTCTACCGGAGCAGCAACTAACATTATCGCAGGTTTATCTACAGGGATGATTTCAACATTCTCATCAGTGATTCTTTTTGCAGCGGCTATTTGGGGTTCATATGCACTTGCTGGATTTTATGGTGTTGCAATTGCAGCTTCAGCAATGATGGCAACTACAGCTATGCAGTTGGCAATTGACGCTTTTGGTCCTATCGCAGATAACGCAGGAGGAGTTGCAGAAATGAGTGAACTTCCAAAAGAAGTGCGTCAAAGAACAGATGTTTTGGATTCTGTTGGTAATACAACGGCAGCAGTAGGTAAAGGTTTTGCTATCGCATCAGCAGCATTAACTGCGCTTGCGTTGTTTGCTGCATTCACAACTATGGCTGGCTTAACGGAAGGAATCAATATTTTCAAAGCGCCCGTTTTGGCTGCCTTGTTCGTCGGTGGGATGATCCCAGTTGTTTTTTCAGCTTTAGCAATGAAGTCTGTTGGAAAAGCAGCTATGGATATGGTAATGGAAGTGCGTCGCCAGTTTAGAGAAATACCTGGAATTATGGAAGGTACTGGGACACCTGAATATGGAAAATGTGTCGAAATTTCTACAAAAGCTGCTTTGCGTGAAATGATGATTCCTGGTGCTTTAACCATTGTTACACCAATTTTAGTTGGTTTGGGGACAGGATATATTTCAGGGGACATGAAGCTAGGTGCAGAAGTACTTGGTGGTTATATGGCAGGTGTTGCGGTGTCTGGTGTGCTTTGGGCCATCTTCCAAAACAATGCCGGTGGTGCTTGGGATAATGCTAAGAAATCTTTTGAAGCTGGAGTAATGATTAACGGTGAAATGACTTATAAAGGTTCCGATGCCCACAAGGCTGCAGTTACAGGTGACACGGTTGGTGATCCATTTAAAGATACTTCCGGTCCTTCAATGAACATCTTGATTAAATTGACATGCCTTGTTGGTCTAGTAATCGCTCCTATATTAGGTGATGGACATGGTGCTGAAGAGGCTAAAGGTGATGGATGTAACAAGATGGAACAATGTCATGGTAAAAAGGAATGTAAAGGTGATATGGCCTCTTGTCACGGTGCAATGAAAACATGTAATCCACATATGAATGGTGAAACAATGATTGGCAAGTGTGACATGACAAAATGTGCTACAATGACCAAAGATGAGTGCGCCAAAATGTGCGATTCATTAAAATGTACGCCTGAAGAAAAAGCAATGTGCATGAGCCATTTTGGTCCCGATGGAAAATTCATCGGTGGAGAAATGAAAGCTTGTTGCAAGGATAAAAATATGTGCGAGAAGAAATGTGAAGACAAAACTTCTTGCAAAGATCACCACCAATAAACTAGTTCAGATAGTTTATATTGAGGGAGCTTCTGGCTCCCTTTTTTCTTTAATGAATCTGCTGTTCGTCGAAGCTCAATGAAATAAAATCATATTGCGTAAATTAATACGAAACACAAGATTTTTAATTATTGGGTTCTATTTAGAATATGCTTAATAACCAGAACTTGCACCACCAATGTTTTCTATTGGATGCCAGGTAGTTTTGATTTCAAGTGTTTCTGCGATTTGATATAGATCTTGGTTTTCTGGATTCGTCCAGTCTTTTGAAAGCCTTGAAACGCGTTTCACGTTGTCTGCGGCTAAAATACCCAAGGTTTTCCACTGTTCTTCATCATTATCGCCATAAATAATGGCATTTACATCCATGTGTGAAGCCAAAGGGGATATAAGTTCTTTTTTGGCTCCTGTAAGAATATTAATTACTCCACCAGGAAGATCTGATGTATTTAAAACTTCGGCAAAGGTTACTGCGCACAATGGTAGGCTTTCAGAAGCAATTACCACACATGTGTTTCCTCCACAAATAACAGGTAATACCAAAGAAACCAAACCAACAAGTGACTGGTTTTCTGGGCAAACGATACCAACAACACCCGTAGGTTCTGGTACAGAAAAGTTGAAATGCGAGGAGGAAACTGGATTCACTGCGCCCATGATTTGCTGGTATTTATCACACCAACCGGCATAATAAACAACACGATCTACGGCCAGATTAACTTCTATTTCAGCTGTTTTTTTGTTTGAACCTTGTAATATTAATTCTTCAATGAATTGTGCTTTACGACCTTCAAGCATCTCGGCTATTCTATAAAGAATCTGTCCTCTGTTGAAAGCAGTTCGCTCAGCCCATCCTGTTGCTTTACGCGCAGCACTTACAGCATTGCGAACGTCCTTGCGTGAAGAAAGACAAATGTTTCCCAGAGGTTCGTTTTGACCATTTTTCGGAACATAATACCTGCCCGATTCTGTTCTCGGGAATTGACCTCCGATGTATATCTTGTATGTCTTTAATATTTCCAAACGACTCATTTTAACTCAATTTTACGTATGCTGATAAACCATGTAAGCCGCCTTCGCGACCGAAACCACTTTCTTTGTATCCCCCAAAAGGTGAACTAGGATCGAACTTATTGTAGGTGTTCGCCCAAATTACTCCCGCTTTTAATTTGGTGGTAAGGTTGAAAATACGTGAACCTTTATCTGTCCATACGCCAGCAGCTAGACCGAATGGTGAATTGTTTGCTTTTTGAATGACCTCATCAACAGTTCTAAAGGTTTGAATGGTAAGAACGGGACCAAAAATTTCTTCCTGAGCAATTACACTAGATTGAGCTACATTAGTGAACAAAGTTGGGGGGCAATAGTATCCTTTATCAGGTATATCACAGGCAAGCTGAAATATTTCTGCACCTTCTTCTTTACCAATGTTGATGTATTTCAAAATGGTAGCTAACTGTTCTTTGGAGTTAATCGCACCGATGTCAGTATTTTTATCTAAAGGATTGCCAACAAATAACGAACGCATACGGTCTTTCAACTTTCGAATTACAACATCAGCTATAGATTCCTGAACAAATAACCGTGAGCCGGCACAACACACATGACCCTGATTGAAGAAAATCCCGTTGATAATACCTTCTACTGCTTGATCGATGGGTGCATCTTCAAAAATGATATTTGCGGATTTTCCACCCAACTCAAGTGTGATTTTTTTATTGGTTCCTGCTAAGCTTTTCTGAATCATCTTTCCAACGTTGGTTGATCCTGTAAATGCAATTTTGTCAGTGTCTGGATGATTTACGATTGCAGCACCGGTGTCGCCGAAACCGGTTACAATATTTACAACGCCGGCTGGAAGACCTGATTCCTCAATAATTTCCGCCAATTTCAAGGCTGTGAGTGGTGTAGTTTCAGCGGGTTTGAGGACAACTGTATTTCCTGCAGCCAAAGCAGGCGCAATTTTCCAGGCGGCCATTAATAAAGGAAAATTCCAAGGAATGATTTGACCTGCAACCCCAAGAGAAGAAACTTTTCGATTTGGAAAAGCATAATCTAACTTGTCGGCCCAACCTGCATAGTAGAAGAAATGATTGCAAGCCAAAGGAACATCAACATCTCGGGATTCACGGATGGTTTTTCCTGCATCCAAGGTTTCAATGACAGCAAATTCACGAGCACGCTCTTGCATTAATCGCGCAATTCTGTAGATGTACTTTGCGCGTTCAGAAGGACTTATTTTAGACCAAACGTTATTATATGCGTCTCGCGCAGCTTGAACTGCTTTATCCACATCTTTTGCGTCTGCATGGGCTACTTCCGCTAAAAATGATTCATCTGCAGGATTGAAGGTTTTAAAATATTTACCGCTGGAAGGCTTCATCCATTTTCCGTTGATGAATAAATCATATTTTTCACGCAGATTGATGTGATCTTTGCTTTCCAATGCAGGTGAATAAGACCATTTCATCGCTATTGTTTCTTTATTTTTCTTTGTCATTTTAATCAATTGAGAAATAATCTGCCGATTGATACGATCCGTTCACCGTTTTTGCAATCTGCATCAAAACATCATTTGCCAAAGAACTGGCTCCAAAACGGAACCATTCGTTGGACAACCATTTTTCACCTAGGACTTCGTTCACCATTACCAAATAATGCAGCGCCAATTTTGAAGTTGAAATCCCTCCTGCTGGTTTCATTCCAACCATAACACCTGTTTTATCATAATGATCTTTAATGGCCATCAGCATCGTTAATGTTACTGGCATTGTCGCTGCAGGTTGAATTTTTCCCGTTGAAGTTTTAATGAAGTCAGCACCTGCATGAATCGCTAAATCACTGGCCAATCGCACATCATCAAGCGTTGCCAATTCTCCGGTTTCTAGAATCACCTTGAGGCGCACATTTCCACAAGCCTCCTTAATTGCAGCGATTTCATCAAAGACGTAGGCATAATTACCCTCCATGAACTTTCCTCTAGAGATCACCATATCTACCTCATCAGCACCTTGATCAACAGCAAACTTAGTGTCGGCAATTTTGACAGCTAGGGGTGATTGTCCGCCGGGAAAAGCAGTGGCAACTGATGCAACTTTAATTTGGGTATGGTTTAAAGCTTTCTTAGCAATACTTACCATTGATGGATATACACAAACGGCTGCAACTGTTGGTAAGCCTGGAATAGCATCATGTAAATGTTCTGCTTTGTAACACAATTGCTTCACTTTACCTTGGGTGTCTTTACCTTCTAACGTTGTTAAATCAATCATGCTTAAAGCCATTTTCAAACCCATTAGCTTGCTATCGCCTTTAATGCTTCTTGTTTGAAAACGGGCTACACGTTCTTCTGTTCCAACCTTATCAATTGTTGGGCTGTTCTGAATGATACTTTGTATTTTACTATTTTCTGAAGTCATACTTCATCGTTCTAATTATAATTGACCATCTGAATGATAGGTTCCATTTTTATATACTTTCACTTTAAGAAGTATGCCGTCTTTGTCATATTCATAGACTTTACCATCCCAAAGAATACTATTTTTAAAATTACCATCTTGCCAAATATCGTTGTTATCATTGTAGACTTTATTGTAACCATTTGGAAGAAAAATGGCGCCTCTAGTATTAGGGCTACTCGCTTTTGGTGCGGGATCTTTGGGCTTGGTAACCACCTCTGTCTTTACAACCGGACTTTTAGCAGCGATTTGTGTGCTTTGTGAAACTTCGCCGCTTGAACTGAATTCAATTGTTTCTTTTGGGTCGCCATTTTCATAATAGCGTGCTGCCTTTCCCGAAGGAATGCCATTTGAAGCATTATATTCAAACTCAAGTTGACCAGTAGAATAATAGTATTTTACAATTCCGTTTTCCCTTCCTTCTGAATTGTAAATTGCTTGATATTCTATATTACCGTTTTCATGATAACGTGTTAAAGTATCAAAATTTAAATTAAGTTTCAGCGAACCTTTTTCCTTAATTGTGCCGTTTGAATAATATTTATAATAAACGCCCTCCGGCCGATTATTAACATAGGTCCCTTTCAATTTAGGCGTTTTGCCGTCGGCGTAATATTTTGTCCATGTTCCTGTTTTTCTTCCGTCTTTATAATCACCTTCCTCAAATTTAACTTGTGCTCCATAACCTGATTCTGGTTTATTATTACCCAATATTATCCAATGTCCTTGCTTTTTCCCATTGGCATCTGTAAGATTCTGGGATAAAGAAGAAAAACTTAAAGCACAAGAAACTGCGCAAAATAAGTAGATTGAGATATCTAGTTTTTTAAACATAAATATCATTGAAATTAAGAAATTTTATCCATTTAACAAGGAAGGATCGACGTTTTCTAACATTGTTTTTACCAAATGATCAATCGAATACTTTTCTTTCCAGTCCCAATCCAACCGCGCTTGACTGTCATCAATCGATTTTGGCCAGCTATCCGCAATGGCTTGACGGAAATCAGGGGCATATTCAATGTTGAATTCTGGAATGTGTTTTTTTATCTCCGATGTTAACTCGCTCGGTGTAAAACTGCAACCAGACAAATTGTAAGATGACCTCACCGTTAGTTTTTCTTTAGGTGCATTCATTAATTCTAGCGTTGCACGTATGGCATCTTCCATAAACATCATGGGTAAAGCGGTATTTTCACTCAGGAAACAAGAATAGGTTTTTCCCAATTTGGCTTGATAAAAGATATCAACTGCGTAATCTGTTGTTCCGCCTCCGGGTAAACTTGTGTAAGAAATCAAGCCTGGATAACGAATACTCCTTACATCAACATGATGTTTGTTAAAATAATACTCACACCACCTTTCACCAGCCAATTTGGAAATACCATAAACCGTCGTTGGTTCCATAATTGTATACTGAGGTGTATGTTCTCTCGGCGTTGTAGGGCCGAAAACAGCAATTGAACTTGGCCAAAAAATCTTACTTACAAATCCTTCTTTTGCTAGGTCAAGGATAGTAAAGAGACCTTCCATATTCAATCTCCAAGCGAAATCTGGATTTTTTTCAGCAGTTGCAGAAAGTAGGGCTGCTAAAAGGTATACCTCCTTAATTTCTTGATTTATAATTAACGTTCGTACCGATTCTCTATCGAGAATGTCCAATTTTAGATAAGGTCCATCGGCAAGTAATGCTGGACAATCGTTCTTTACATCTGCAGCGATAACAGCCTCATTTCCATGTTTTTTTCTTAAGGCGATTACCAATTCAGTTCCAATTTGACCGCATGCACCGATTACGATTGTTTTGCTCATGTTATTATGATTAAAAAAACAAAGGTAAAATTTGGAACATTAGGAGTGTCATTTAGTTAAAAAAAAGTGAATGATTAATCATAATAAATAGATGAGGTGGTTAAGTCAGATTTGTACTATTCAATATTGAATTCATTACCACCGCAAATTTTAAAACTAAAAATCATGATCATTATCATTTTTTTCGATTGCGCTGCCAATTAATTTTGAGCGAACGAAGAGTTACAATTCGACATTTAAAAAGGAATAGTTTGTAAATTCGTGAAGTTAAATTGTTTAACCTAAAAAAATACTATGCCGTTTTATCACAAACTCGGTCAGTTTCCGCACAAACGCCATACGGTTTTCAGACAGCCCAATGGAAAATTGTACCATGAAGAACTTTTCGGAACCATTGGTTTTGACGGAATGTCGTCGTTGCTTTATCACATCAATCCTCCCACGATTGTAAAAGCGTTTTTAAATACAAAAGACATTAAACCAACAATTGCGGAATCGAAAAACATGAAGATGCGTTCCTTTATGGGGTTTCATGTAGATCCAACTGAAGATTATTTAGACAGCCGCAAACCTATGTTGGTCAATAATGATTGCTACATTGAACTCGCGGCTCCTCAAAAATCAATGGCGGATTATTTTTACAAGAACGCTGATGCTGATGAAATTATATTCATACACAAGGGTTCTGGGAAGTTGAAGACCCAATTGGGAAATATTACCTTTTCTTATGGGGATTATTTAGTTATTCCAAGAGGGATGATTTACCAAATGGAGTTTAATGATGACAATAATCGATTGTTTAT
>CANHJY010000023.1 GCA_947461185.1 Flavobacteriales bacterium | reverse complement strand
CTACCCTCTGAATTTATATTTTCAGGAAGTAATTTTGCCTCACCCCAAACACCATTTATTTGTTCGGCAACATATATGTCCGTATGCTTTTTTTATGCATTTCGGTCACTTATGAAATACAAAGTTTTTCTGTCTTCTGTAATTGTTGCGGATCCTTCGAAAAAAGAGGTGTTAATTTTTTTCCCTTCCAAGGTTGAAGGGGATGTCCATTTGCCTTTTTTATTTTTTTCAATATAAAACAAATCGGAACTCATTGCCTCTTTAGTGTCTAATTCATATTTGTTTACAGTCATCAAACCGTAATTTCCCTCTTTTGAAATATAGGTAAGGGCATCAAATGCTTCAGAATTGAAGTTTTTAAGATCATTAGTAATACTATCCCAAGAATTAGTTTCACTATTGAAAACAGCGTGGTATACGTCTTCAAAATATTCTTGGTCATCAGGGTTCATTTCGCCGCCAGTGGAAGTGTTTCTTCTTGATGTAAAATACATTTCTGTACCATTATTGGTGAGCATGCCGCCATAGTCATTGTAACCTGAATTAATATTCAAAGTCAATATTCTTTTTGAGGTTTCTCCTTTGGCAACTGAAGCAATGGCAAATTCACATTGTTGTTTTCGTAATTCAATTTTTAAATCCTTTGCTTGCAAAGGTGTTAGTTTCTCAATAGCTAAATTATAATTGATTAAAGCAGAATCTAATTTATTCAACCGGTGATAGCTTTGTCCAAGTATAAAATAGATCTCATTATCGATATCCACGGAATCCGTTTTTAATGCTTTCTGCGCATAATCCAATGCATACCCATAATTATATAGATTGTAGTGCCCTTTAGAAATGTAAAAGTATGGTTTCCAATTTTTTGGGTCCAAATTAGATGCCTCTTTAAAAGTGTTAATGGCATCCTTGTTTCTTCCATAATTGAGTAAGACCATGGCCTGTTCAATTTTATTGGAGGCAGAAATTTTGTCAATGATATTTAAGGTGTCGGGAGGTAATGAATAAATCGCTCGAGCATTTGCACTATGAACCGAAAATAAACTGAGCACCAATATGATGCAACTCACTGTAGTATTTTTAATAGATGGCATTTTTTATTTTGGATTATTATTATGAGTACAAAAAAAAGGATTTTTTTCGATTAAATATGCGATTACGCTAGCACATAAATTTAAAAAGCATCTTTTTTCAGTCCTACAAAATTATTCATGGCTATTGTGGCGGCTACAATGGTAAGAACTGGTGCTGTTGATGCAGCAACCCAAAGAATAATGTGCAATAAGAATTCGGCAATTTGAAAAATAATGCCATCGTAAGAGAAACCCGATAAACTAAATAGAATTTCCAGATTAACGGGCATAAAAATCAAAATAGAATATACAGCTCCAATGGAAATGGCCAAGCCTCTATTTTGCCGCATGAAAAGTACGCTATCATGAAGGTTCATTTTTAGTCTTTCATAAACATAATCCAAATAACTAAATCCGTAGTAGAAAGCGCCAATCATAAAAATTGCACATTTGGCTATGAAATGTTTAGCATCGCCGAAAATTACCATCGATAATAAAAAGACAATCATAAATATTAAATATTGCCATGCAAGATTCCTAAAGGATATTCTCAGTCCACGCCTAACGTCATGAATGAATTGATTCAGATCAAAAGGGTAAGTGTTTCCAGTTAGTATATTTTCAGTTTTGACACTTAAATGAGCAATTAGCGGAGACAATACAATTACAACCAAATATTTTGCAAAGTTCATAAGCATAAGCGCTATCGAAATTTCGATAAGCATATAAACGAGAAACCAAATGAGTTCATTCATGTTGTCGGCTTCTGCTTCAACTTGATGTTGTTGAATGAGTTCTCCGAGTTTGTATACAGCAATCATTAATATTGCAGGAAAAATAATATACCATTGCATTTTATTGTTTCTAATAAAACTTATGGCTTGACCATATGCCTGAATGCCCAGAAAAAAATTCTTGAAAAATTGCACAAACAAATTTAAAAAAAGTGAGAGAAATTAAGATGTTTTCTAATTGTTATCTTTGTATATTAAAAATTTTCTACAATCATAATTCTTTTCACTTATGATGCGTTCTGCTCTAAATGCAATTTCCCCAATAGATGGCCGATATTCTGATAAAACTCAAGAATTGATTCCTTACTTTTCTGAATTCGCTCTTATTAAATTCCGTGTCAAAGTTGAATTGGAATATTTTATTGATTTGGTTAATTTCAATTTGAAACCTTTAAAGGATTTCCCACGTGAAAAATTTTCAGATTTACAGGATTTATATTTGAATTTTTCCATAAATGATGCGGAATGGATTAAGAATTCGGAGAAAGTGACCAATCATGATGTTAAAGCTGTTGAGTACTTTGTCAAACAAAAGTTCGATGAGCTTGGTTTGACAGCTTACGCCGAGTTTGTCCATTTTGGGTTAACATCACAAGACATTAATAATACGGCAATTCCCCTTTCAATAAAAGATTTTGTTCATACTGAATACCTTCCTCAACTTGATTTAGTCATAAAGAAATTAGAGGAACTACAAGAGCAATGGGCAGAAGTGTCAATGTTAGCGCATACGCACGGTCAACCTGCATCTCCAACCAGTTTAGGGAAAGAAATTAAAGTTTTTTCCGAGAGACTAAGCGTTCAAAGACAGCAACTTATAAATATTCCCTTCAGTGCAAAATTTGGTGGAGCCACCGGAAACTTTAATGCGCATAATGTGGCTTTTCCAAATCATGATTGGGTAGACTTTGCAAATAGATTCGTTAATGAAACACTAGGTCTAAATCGCAGTCAGACAACAACCCAAATTGAACATTACGATAACTTAGCAGCTTTAATGGATGCATGCAAACGAATTAATACAATATTGATCGATTTAAACCGTGACATGTGGTCCTATATTTCAATGGATTATTTTAAACAAAAACTTAAGGACGGAGAGGTTGGGTCTTCTGCAATGCCACATAAAGTAAATCCAATTGATTTTGAAAATGCAGAGGGTAACCTGGGAATTGCAAATGCATTATTCGAACATCTTGCAGCGAAACTGCCTATTTCGAGATTGCAAAGAGACTTGACCGATTCAACAGTGTTAAGAGTTCTTGGTGTTCCATTTGGGCATACTTTTATCGCCTTGAAGTCTACTCAAAAAGGTTTGTCTAAATTGGTACTTAACGATACAAAAATCCAAGAAGATTTGGAAAATAATTGGGCTGTTGTAGCTGAGGCGATTCAAACGGTCTTAAGAAGAGAGGGTTTTTCAAAACCTTATGAGGCGCTCAAAGCATTGACCCGAACGAATGAGAAAATTACAAAATCATCAGTGCATGAATTTATTTCATCGCTTGAAATCGAAAATAATCTTAAAGACGAATTGTTGAAAATAACCCCTAATAATTATACAGGTATCAAGCTTGTTTGAAATTAAATTATCTTTCTAGTATGAAATTTTTTATTTTTTTAATTGCGCTATTCGGTCATTTTTCAATATCTGCCCAAACAAACGATATCCGTTGGGGTGAGTTAAAGGGAAAAACCGGCAGTTTGGTTAATATTCTTCCGCTGTCAGGAGATGATTTTTACACACTGAGCTATTCAGGTGGAAATTCTCTTGGAACTTATCGCCTAACACATCATATTGATTTTGAAGAGTATGCGTCAGGAAAAATCATGAAAAAAGCAGCGAATGGGATAGCAAATATTGAAGACGTCAAGGTATTGAATAATCGAATTTTTGTTTTTTTATCTGACAGATTCGCGGGAGAAAGTCAGTTTTATATCCAGGAATATGATAATGAGTCAAAACCAATTGGTGAGGCTAAGGAAATCGCAAGTTATGCCTATGAAAGAAATGTGAATAAAGGGTCGTTTAGCGTTATTACTTCCAGAGATAATAAATATTTGGGCGTGGTTTGGGAAATTCCAAGCAAAAAGGAAAGAAGTGATCTTTATGGTTATAAAATATTTGATGCTGAGTTGGAAGAAATCAATTCAGGTGAATATGAATTACCTTTTGAAGGAAGATTTAGCGAGATTTCTGAACATTATCTATCTAATACAGGTGATTATTTTATTTGTGTGAAGGAATTCATGAAGTCAGATAGAATAAGCCTGAGTAGACACATGGACTATAAAGCAATGCATATTCTGCATGCTACAGATGATGGAATAGAAGATTTCGAACTAAATCTGCAAGGAAAACGCGTTGAAGCAATGACAATGAATTCAGATAATGAACGAATTCTCACCTTAACGGGTGTGTATGGTGATAATAATATTCCCGGTGTTTCAGGAATTTTTTATGTTCGCGCAAATTTTGATAGTCAAGACATTGTAGATCAAGGTTTTGAGCCTTTTGGAAAAGATTTTATTACGCAAGATTGGACAGAAAGACAAAGGGATAAAGCGGATCGACGTATTGCTAGAGGTAGGTCAGAACCGCAATTATATAATTATGTAATGAGGCAATCCGAAGTGATGCCTGATGGAAGTATAGTTGGATCCCTAGAACAGTACTTTGTTCAAGTTTATACTTACACGGATCCAAGAACTGGAACTTTTCGACAAACGTATACTTATTACTATAATGATATCATTGCTTTTAAAATTGGGGTTAATGGAGGTTTTGATTGGTTAAAGAAAATAAATAAATATCAAGTTTCTACCAATGATGGCGGGCCTTTCAGTTCTTATGCGCGGTATATTAATAACGGCAAGTTATGTTTCATTTTTAATGATAATGAAAAAAACTATGATGAATTTGGAAATTACATTGACAACAATAATTTATTCTACCCGGCTAATTTTGGAAAACGCAGAAATGCAGTATCAATCGTAGAAATTGATCTTAATGATGGCGCAGTATCGAGAAAAACATTTTTTGATCGAAAAGAAATTACCGCTTTAGCCGTTCCTAAACTTTTTCAAATGGATTACCAATTAAAAGAGCTTTTATTATACGCAGTCTACGGAAGAAAGGAACGTTATGGTATTTTGGAACTGAAGGATTAAGATTTTCTGAAATACTTCACATACCTATTGTACAGGGCTAGAATTATGGTAGCAAGCCCACCGTAAAAACAAATTAAACCGAGTAAATCTCCAGTTTGCGCGTAAAAAGTGGTTGTGTGGTTTAGATTCAATTGAGCCTTAAGTGCATCTTCCTTCCACCAATCAGTTTGTTGTAAAACATCACCTCGCTGATTGATAAAACAACTAATACCCGTATTGGCTGACCTTGCCACGCACCTTCTATTTTCAATTGCCCGAAGTCTAGAAAAACTCATGTGTTGTTTGTACCCTGGAGTATCTTGCCACCAGCCATCGTTAGTCATAACGCAGATAATCTCTGCACCCTTTCGACATTGTTCGGCACAAAATTCACCATAGATAGATTCGTAGCAAATTACCGGAGCTACCGATGCGCCATTGATGTTGTAAATTTGCGGAACCTTTTCACTTCCCATAGTACCAGATGCTCCACCTTGATCAATTGACATTTGCTCTAAAAAAGGAAACCAATCGGTAAATGGAACTTTTTCAACACCCAAAACTAACTTGCTTTTATGAATAAATTGGGGTTCATTTTTTTTATGAATCAAAACTGAAGAGTTGTATACTTCATAAAATCCTCCACGACCATCTGGTCTTGAAGCAATGGAATTAGGTTTTATAAAATCCCGATAACTGATTGCGCCAATTAATAAACTTGAATTTGTTGGTTTAATTCGTTCAAGAATATACTTGTAAAATGATTCTTCAGTAAGATTTTCTTCAATTACACCCTGGCCGATTGCGGTTTCTGGAGCGAGAATCAATTTTGTTTCACCCGTAGCTTTTTTTAGCGCAAGATCCATCATCTTAGTGATTTGCTCTTCGAATGGTGACACAAATTTTTCGTTGTACGGGTCGATGTTGGGTTGTATGAGTACGATTTCGTATGGGTCTTGCTTTTCTTCATAGTTGTAATAAACTACAAGAGAGATAATTATGGGCAACATTAATGAAACTAAAAATCCAAAACCTAATTTGGAATAGATAGCTTTTTTATTTCGGTCTTTTAAATAATTATTGAGTAATAAAAATCCTAAAAGATTGACGCCTAATATCCACAGACTTCCTCCTTCAACCCCTGTAAAACTATACCATTGAACCAGTTGAGGTGTTATAGAAAAATAGTTTCCAAGTGTTAACCAAGGCCACGACAATTCCCAATAAAAGTGGGCATGTTCAAAACCTATCCAAATGAGCAATAATGCTAAATATCCAATATTTTTGCCCAACTGTTTTTTTGAATAATGAAAAAGTTGAATGGCAATTGACATGAATAATGTGTTTATCGTGAATGCCATATATGCACCTCCAGGACTAGCATAACCCACCCAGTAAGTGGTTCCAACGTTAAAAATGATAAATGTAATGAAGCTGTGGATGAAAAGTTTACCCGATCGGTATCGTTGCTGGTAAATGTTGTTTTCAACAAATAATAATGGAATCCAAGCAATGAAAATGAGGTAAGTTAAACTGCCTGTAAATGGAAAGGCAAGCACCATTAGTATCCCGCTAAGGATGCTGAGAAAATATCTTTGAATTTTTGATAATTTAAACACGTCAAAAAAAGGAAAGAACCATTTGCGGTCCTTTCCATGTTTTATATTAGTTATTTGAATACAATCATCATTTCAACACGACGGTTTTTTTGTCGTCCTTCGGCGGTTTCATTCGACGCTACAGGCATTGTTTCTCCAAAATAAAGTGTGCTTAATCGATTGGCCTCAATACCTTGTTGAATCATGAAATTTTTAACAGCTTCCGCACGTTTTTTGGACAATATCAAATTCTTTTGATCATCGCCGACATTATCTGTATGGCCAGAAATTTGGAGCCCCCAATTAGGTTTCTTCTTCAATACTTCTCCAAGTTCAGCTAAAGATGGGAGAGATCCTTCCTTAATAATATCTTTACCTGTTTCAAATTCCAAGTTATCGAAGGCTGTTTTAAGAATTTCTTCAACCTCTTTTTCTATCTCAGGACAACCTTTATTAGCAATTGTTCCAGGAGTTACAGGGCAATCATCATCCTTATCTAAAACGCCATCATTATCAGTATCTTGATATGGGCAACCTCTATTAGCAATTGGACCTGCAAGATTTGGACACTCATCATCTTTATCAAGAAGCCCATCATTATCTGTATCTGGCCATGGGCAACCCTTGTTTTCCTTCGGTCCGTATACTTCTGGACAATCATCTAGGAAGTCAAATAACCCATCCTTGTCTGTATCAGGACAACCTTGGTTAGAAAGAGGTCCGTAATTATCCGGACATGCATCATCTTCATCCTTTATACCATCATTATCTCGATCTGGACATCCATTGAAAATCGCTAATCCAGCCTCATCAGGGCAATCGTCTTTTGGATCAATAATGCTATCTTCATCCCGATCAGGACATCCGCTAAATGCTGCTATTCCAGCTAAATCAGGGCAAGCATCAGAACGATCTGGAATTTTGTCGCCATCTTTATCAGGACAACCTTGAAATTCAGCTAAACCAGCTTCAAAAGGACAGGTGTCCTCAGAATCTTGAATGCCATCACTATCCGAATCAGGACATCCTCTAAAGGCCCATATTCCAGGCACATCAATACAAATATCCATTTCATCAGAAACTTTATCTAAATCAAGATCTTCAGGAGCAGTATAAAGCACTGGAACTCTCAATCCAGCATAGATTGCAGCGCCATTAATCTTTTTGCCAGAAGCAAACAAAAATCCAAAATCGTTAACTCCAATGGTTAAGGGACCAAGACGTGTTCCGATTCCAGCTCTGAACCCAGTGTATTTATTGTAGGACAATGGAAGATGCAATCCAAACCATGCATGGTCGAAACTAGGCGTAATTGCAATTTGGTTGGGTACGCGAACCCTATTCGGATTTTGTCGATTTTGAACACTGATCATTCCTGTTGCATTAACATAGAACCATTTCCATATATGGTAATCAAACTGTAAGCTCACAGCAGTGGGTAAGTTCATGAAAAATGTTCTGCCTGGATCTTCAGCTGCCGTCCAGCCATTTGTTGGATCGTTGATGAGTGAGTCAATAAC
Source organism: Flavobacteriales bacterium (assembly GCA_947461185.1). Classification (GTDB taxonomy): domain Bacteria; phylum Bacteroidota; class Bacteroidia; order Flavobacteriales_D; family Crocinitomicaceae; genus M0103. The sequence continues at coordinate 4,852 of CANHJY010000023.1, read as the reverse complement.
TTGATCAGCACCCAAAAGACTTGTAACGGTATCAAAAACTTGAAGATTGAATAATTTGGTTGTATTAACAGAAAAATCACGACTTATTCCACCTTTCGTAAATTTCATTCCACCAATATCTAGAATGGAAACACCAGCGCGTATTTTGTACTTTTCTTGATCTTGACGCCAGATATTAGTAACACCGTCCATATCATATTTGTATTCTTTCCAGTCTGGACGCCACTCGTAAACAAAACCTAAATCTAAACCTAACCCAAATTTAGATGAGGATTTCATATCAGATGCACCATCAAGAATTCCGGTTGAATAACCATAGGAAAAATCTCCAGATAACAATTGTGAAGTATCAGCATTGTATAGATTATAATTAAAATTTTTCGTGTGAAAATAAGCTGCAGTATACCCCGCTAACCATTTTGCTTTACCTCCAAATTTCATGAAATGCTCACCGTCGTCCTTTAATACTTGAGAATAAATAAGTCCGTATTCCATCCAACTCATGTGGTTGAAATCCAACAATTTTTCGTTAAATTTTTGATTCCAAAGCGCAGGGAGGTCTAAATCATTCTCACCCAATACTGCCAATTTGGGATCAACATCATCTATATTGGTGATTGTTCTAAATTTCACAGCTGCGCCAATGGCAATTTTCGGATTGATATGAAACATGAAATTCAGCACATCAACTTGAATGTTGTTATAAACACCCAATAGTTTTTTAGAATCGACGCTGTAATTCTTGGTGAAATATCGATCAAAAAACGTCGAGTCAGGACTCATCCAAGAATTGTAATTAGAATCTAGAAACGATTTTGTCCACCATTTTGGCATGTCCCTAGTGTCGAAAGATAATGCATTGGTCCATACCGCTGAATTAAAGCTTCCTAAGTTCAAATCGAATACAAAACGACCATCTACAAAACTTGCAGGTTGAATATCAGTATTCATTACACCACCGTAATTGCTGCTATGCACACCTAAATAGTTTTGGGATAAAAATGCAAATGGAAATGAAAATATTAAAATGATAGTGCGCAGTATGTTTTTGTTCATGGTAATAGAATTAATTAAGCTTTTTTTCTGATACTTTATATTGAATTAAATATTTATCGACAACGGTGGTAAGTATTAATTCACCATTTTCCAGATTAAGCTGAGCTTTTAGAGATCCTTCAAATGAATCATCGGATACTATCCTTCCGTTTGAGTGGTATAAATATACGTTATTTTCAATTCCGTCAATGGCAACAATGTAATATGCATCATTAAGCTTTTCACCATTTGCATATTCAATTTGATTGAATTTCTTGCTGATATTTCCTATTGTAAATCCTGTTGCATCCAGTAAAGTCACTCCACTGTTTCTCCCAACAGCAACTAGCGGATTTGTTGATCCAAAATAGCTCCTGAAAAGTTTTCCGTTGGTAGGTGGCACAATTGCAGTCTCAATTCCTTTTTGATCGAAACGACTCAGTCCATTGTTTCCATTGCAAAAAATACCAATTTCATTTGATTCTATTAATCCAACTGAACCTTTGTGGATAGTAAAAGTTCTATGTTCCACTTGCCTTTCTAAATCAAACATTTTGAATTGGTTGTCGTTTCTAACACCAATAAACAACTTGCTTTGACTTACCCAAATGTCAAATGGTGATGAAATATTTTCCAAACCGCTTGAAAAACTATAGATCATAGCTCCATTTGTTCCATAAACATTAATATTTCCACTGGCATCTGGATAAGCGAAATACATTTTGTTTTTCCATTCGAAAGAAACGGCTTGTTGAATGGGAGCCCTCGATAAATTAACAACTCCTCCACCTGAATAATTGCCAGACTTATCCAAAAGATGTATACCATTATTACAAGTTATTAAGAGCATTTGTAATTGATCAAGATAGCCTATTTGACCAACTACTTTAGAACCTAAATTTTTTACCCATTGCAGGTTGCCACCGTTGTAATAAATTAATTCGTTAGTAGCTGTTGCTACTGCGATATTACCATTTCCGTTGAAAGCGAAAAAATCTTTAATATTTGCATCAACATGAATGGTTAGCGCATTTCTGTTCGTTCTAGTGTTATCACTTTCCAAATTTGTAACATTTTGAATATGTGTTTCGAAAAGCCGACTCTTATATACTGTTTTGGAGTATTTGTCTTTAGAAGAAACTATTCTTTGTGATACCAATGCTGGTAGTTCATCGAAAATGTAGGCAAGTCCTTTTGGATCGGTACTTAATGTATTGCCAAGTTTATTTTGCGTAATGAGTTCCAGGCAGTTGTTTTCATCATTTGAAATGATCACATAGTTGTTCATCACATAAAGATGTAAACCTTCGTTTGAATTGAAAATACCTTGCAATAAATCCAAGTTTTCATAATAAACATGATCTTCATTTTCAGGGCTAATTTTCAAATGTTCAGCCAAAACTTGTAAAGGATTTTGTCCGGGAAGAAAATCACTAACTAAAACGTTTTTATCCTTCATTTTGATCAAAACAAATCCTTTGTCCAACCATTGAAAAATTGGACTTTTAACATTTTTAAACACTACATTTTGCGCATACTCTTTTTCGTAGAAGGCATATTCTGAAACGTTTCTTGGCAATACAGAAGAAAAAATTTCCTTATCATTTATTTTTTTGCCTTTCAGGTTTTGGTTGGTTCTGGTTATGAATTCAATTTTATGTCCATCTGAGAAATAAATATCTTTTATAGATACCTTATCACTTGAAAAATTGACAATTGAAGCATTCGCTTTTTTATCAAAGACATCCCAATCTGAAATAGTGGTCGTGGTCAAGTCCGGCTGGTGAACATAAAGAAATTGTTGATAATAACTAATCGTGTAGCCGTCACATTCAAATGTATTCAGATTGGACGTTTTTAAATTCAATCCTGACTTTTTAAATAATTCGGTAATTTCAGACCTATTCCAAGAGGATGGGTTTTCAATTAAAAAATGCTTTCTATTTGCGCTTATTGCTAGGCGACTTTTCTCGTTTATATTTGGCACAAGTAATGACAGTAACTCCTTATTTTTAGAAATGGTTTGAAATTGATCCATCGCAATCCTGTAGTCCGATGATCGATTAACAATAAGTAATTCCCCGTCTTCTTTTCCAAATAATGTTGCTAAACTGTATGCTTCTTTTTGATCGATCAGTCCGATTGAAATGTATATCGCCCAACCAGTAACAATAGTTAAGCTAAATATGAATAGAAGCTTCTTAAACATAAGAGATTATATTGAATCAAAAATATATATAATTGAAGCGGTGCAAATTGACCTTGTCGATTATAAATGAACAATTCACTGTTTAATCAAAAAGTTGGAGCTGTTTGTTTCCTAATAAATTGAATGAGTTTCTGTGATGGTGGGTAATCCCATATTTTTCTATTGCCGATCGATGCAGTCTTGTTGGATATCCCTTGTTAATATTCCATCCATAGTTAGGAAAGTCTTCATGTAGCTCGCACATCAATTCATCTCTGTATGTTTTTGCAAGAACAGATGCTGCCGCTATTGAAAAGTAAAGAGAATCGCCTTTGACGATGCAGTAGTGCGGTATTTTTTTATATTGATGAAAGCGATTGCCATCAATAAGAAGCAATTCAGGCGTTATGTTCAATCCTGAAACCGCTTGATGCATAGCCAAAATACTAGCATTGAGAATATTTATTTCGTCAATTTTTACTTGGTCAACTATACTTACATTAAATGCAATGGCTTCCTTTTCAATCAATGGCCGCAGTAAATCACGTTTTTTATCCGTTAATTTTTTAGAGTCATTTAAATCTTTGTGATAGAAGTCTTTGGGTAATATTACAGCAGAGGCTACAACTGGGCCTGCAAGACAACCTCTTCCTGCTTCGTCGCATCCGGCTTCAATTTTATCCTGGGTATATGAAGAAAAAAGTTGATTCATGAAATCAAAGTTGGCAAAAAAATTGTACATTCGACTTTGTATAATGCAACCAAGACTTTTTATATTCGTCTTATTTAAAATTGAAACTATGAAATCTATTATCCTTTTTGTGCTTTTTGCAATTTCTTTCTCCTTTATGGGGTTAAGTCAAGACGCTAATACCGTAAAAACTTTATCAGCTGATGAAGTTCGAGCAGGTAAAAATACGGGTCTTTTTACTTTTGTTTATCCGGATGGAACTAATGCAGATGTAATTGAAGACGCGTCTCAATATTATGTTCAGTATTTTACTGTGGAGTTTGATGCTAACACATCTACAGCCATGATTAAAATGATAACGAATGATGCCATGGGCAGACGAATTATTACAAGATTTTTAACTGCAAGTGGCATGCAACATGTTCTTGTTGGTGAGAAACTTTATGACCCACAAGAATTTTACGATAATTTTTTAGCAGATTAATTGAAGTCGCTTAAGGCGACTTTTTTTTTTGAATGGTGTTTTGCCTCTTAAATAAATGTTATGCACAAAATATTATTTTCCTTAATCATTGCGTTTGTATTCGTTTCTTGCGCCAATTTAAAATCAGTTCACAATAATGACAAAAAACTTGGCAAAAGTTATGGGCCGGTAAAGGTTGATGTTGATGCAGCTGAGGATGTTTCAAAAATGCTCGAATCATTTCAGGGAAAAACCGAACCAATGGAATTCACGTTTATTGCGCCAATCAATCAAGTATGCATGAAGGCGGGTTGTTGGGTAAATATTGATAAAGGAAATGGCGAAACGTTTATGGTGCGATTTAAAGATCATTTCACAATTCCGATAGATACAAAAATAGGAACTGAGGCATACTTTCATGGTGTAGCATATTGGGATGAGGTTTCAGTCGAAATGTTGCAACATTTTGCTGAGG
>CANHJY010000022.1 GCA_947461185.1 Flavobacteriales bacterium | reverse complement strand
GTGACTATTTTGTTTTCAATTCCTATGTAGTTAATCAAGATTGGTTGAACTGGAACACAGCTTGGTGGCGCGGTCTCGATACTGCTGGAAACCACAGAAGGTGGCGCTATACTTTATGGGACATGGATGCAACTTTTGGGCACTACGTAAATTATACGGGAATTCCTGACGAATCACCAAATGCGGACCCTTGTAATGCCGAAAATCTTCCAAATCCTGGTGGACAAGGACATACCGATATTTTAGAGAAATTAATTGCAGAAAACCCCCTTGTTGAACAGTATTACATAACAAGATACATCGATTTAGTCAACACTTATTTTTCTTGCAATTATATGAATACCTTGCTCGACAGTATGGTTAATGAGATATCTCCAGAAATGCAAGGACAGGTTAACCGTTGGGGAGGAACTTTTGCCGGATGGCAATCCAGGGTCCAGCAATTGCGAACTTTCATGAATGACCGATGTTTAGCGTTGGAACAAGGATTAATTGATTGTTACCAGTTGACAGGTCCTTATGCGGTAACTTTTAATGTTTCTCCTCCATTATCTGGTGAGATTAAGGTAAATTCGGTTTGGGCTCCATCGTATCCTTGGACTACATCGTATTTCGGTGGTATTAACACACTACTATTGGCTGATCCCCTACCAGGATTTATTTTTGACCACTGGGAATATACAACAGGGCCATTATCACTCCCAATAACTTCGGATTCCAATTCAATCAATATTAACGGGATTGAAAATATTGTAGCATTCTTCGTTCCTGACAATCCTGATTTTGATAATGATGGTTTGTTGAATGGCGATGAAACTATTGCGGGCACAGACCCTAATAATCCAGACACAGACGGAGATGGTGAAAACGATAATATTGAGGTAGGGGCGGACCCATCAAATCCTATTGATACAGATGGTGATGGAGTTATCGATGCACTCGAATCTTCAGTAACAGATACGGATAATGATGGTGTAAGCGATGAAGCCGACCCTGCAAATACAGATCCTTGTATTCCAAATGTGAATGCCGGACCTTGTGATCAAGATAACGATGGACTAACAAATACAGAGGAGGCATCAGAAGGAACATCTCCAACAAATCCTGATACAGATGGTGATGGAATCAATGATGGAAACGAAGTTGCTGCCGGAACAGACCCATTGAATCCTTGTGATCCTGATGAAAACTTTGCTGGTTGTAACGTTGACACAGATGGTGATGGTGTGTTAGATGCTCAAGAAGCTGCTGATGGAACCAGCTTAACCAATCCATGTAGCTATGAAATTACGTCTATTACAGAACCAATGTTAGCTGATCAAGATTGTGATGGAGATGGAATTTCAGATGAGGATGAAATCACAAATGGAACAGACCCTTTTGACGCTTGTGATCCTAATAATGCTGGTATCGAATGTATCAGTGGTATATATTTACCTACAGGATTCTCACCAAACGGTGTAGGTGCAGGTGAAAACGAAAATTTAACCATATTGGTCGGTAAGGATGTTCAAGAGTTTACCTTGTTTATTTATGATCGTTGGGGTAATTTAATGCTTCAAACAAGCAATAGCAATTTTGAATGGGATGGCACGTACAAAGGCGAGGATTGTAATGCTGGAGTATACGCCTATATTCTCGAAGTACTATTTACTAATGGTACAACAGAAACAAGATCTGGCAATATCACTTTAATTCGATAAACAATGAAAAAGATTTTTATTGCCGTTTCTTTATTTGTTGCTTTCAATTCAAGTGCACAAGACATTCATTTTTCTCAAGTAGCACAAACCCCGTTATTTATTAATCCTGCTGCCGCGGGGGTTTACGATGGTTGGGAACGTGTAATTTTAAACCATAGAAACCAATGGTTAGGAGCAGGCACGCAATTCATGACGAGCGCGATTGCTGCTGATGCTAATTTTTTCAAGTCAAAATTCAGTAGAAAAGAATCTGCACATTTAGGTGTAGGCCTTCTTTTTTACAATGATATTGGAGGAGACTCACGTTTTGGTAATCAAACAGGTGCTTTAACTTTGAGTGGAATATTACCTTTAGGTTATGGCCATGTCCTTTCAGCTGGAATTCAAGGTGGATTTGGTAATAGAAGTGCTGATTTTACAAATTTAACCTTCTCTTCTCAATGGAATGGAGGCCAATTTGACCAAACTATTTTATCAGGTGAAGCGAATGGAAACTCCTTTAAATATGCTGAGGCTTCAGCTGGATTATATTATGCTTTTGATGGCGGTAAGTCAACATTTAATAGAAATGAAGATTTACAAATCCAAGTTGGAGTAGCGGGCTTTCATTTAAATCGACCTCAATTGCAGTATACTACTACTGATGGGGATCGTATGTACCGAAAGTTTGTTGGTCATGCAGGAGTTGTTGCTGATATTCCGGGTACAAAAGTCGCAATTGATGCTAATGTTGCGCAGTTTATTCAAGGACCACATTTCCAAACCATTTTTGGTGCAACAGCCAGATACAGAATGTCCAATGGTACTAAAGTTACTGGTTATAGTTCACAGGCATATATAGGCCTTGGTTTGTATCATCGCTTGAGAGATGCAGTGGTGCCTACGTTTGTTTTACAAATAGGCGGATTTAAATTTGGTGTTTCTTACGATGTTACAGTTTCAACTATGCGTAAGGCCTATACAGGAGGCTCATTAGAATTCTCCCTTTCTTACACCAATCTGAATAGTTCGCTTTGGAAGAAAAGGTATTAACACTATTTCTTAATAAACGACTTCAAAAGGTTGATAATCTTTTTTCTGAACAAGAACATCAGAATAAGATATGGTATTATCATTAGGTAAAGAATACCATAATTAATATTTGACCCAAATGATGCTTCATTTAATTCTGCACCTTGTTCAGCGAGAAGTTTACATTGCGAACATCCTTGACCTTCCGCAATTATTGGCGAAAACACAAGGAGCAAAACTAAAGCGTAATTCAATATTTTTCTCACGACACTAAATTATGAATTATATAAAGAACTTTGAAGTAGTGAAGATATTTTAACAAAACAATCAATCTATTTTTCAACCTGTCAAAAAGCGTATTTTTGTAAAAATTTTAGAGCATGAGAATATTAGGCTTGATCCTATTAATCGTAATTTTTGGATGTAACAATTCCAACAATGAACAAGGAAATCTTAAAGAACCCTCAAACATAGATAGTTTGGTTGCCTTTCGAGAAAAAGCGTATTTAAGTGACACCACAAACCAAGATATAAAGCAAAAGTATATCGAAGCATTGTTAAAGCGGGGAAATCAAAAAATCAAGGATTTTGATATGACAACAGCTTACAGGGATGCGGCCAAGGCATTTCGTTTAGACAGTTCCAGTTTTGATGTCAGAATGTTGTATGCAGATGCGCTTTCAAACAAGTATCCAAGGAGCAGAGAGGATATTCTTTCAGCGAGAAGACATTACGAATATTTAACGGTAAAAAATCCTGCAAGCGCTAAGGCATTTGTAGGATTAGGCTCGACTTTTAATTTAGAACATGAATCGGATTATGAAAAAGCCATAAATAATGCTGATAATGCATTGAAAATAGATAAGCGATTTATGGATGCTTACGTTTTGAAAGGTTCAACATATTTGAAGCTAGGAAACATGAAGTTGGCTAAGTCATCTTATGAAACAGCAATTCAGCAAGATAAAACCTTTCATTTGGGGTATATCATGTTGGGTGCTTTATATCAATCCGAAAACGATCAAATATGCATTCAATACTTTCAATCGGCGGTTGAGCTTAAACCAAATGATGCGGAAACACTCTTTTCTCTTGCTTACGCACAGCAAATATTTGGACAACCTGAAAAAGCAATGTTAACCTACAGAAAAATGATCAAGCTTAAACAATTGAATTATCAAGCGCAGGCGCTAAACCAGTTAGGTGTAATTAAACAGCACAATTTCAATCAGTTGGACTCGGCAATTTACTACTATAATTCTGCAACACAATCAGATTCTACACTGGTAGAGGCATGGCACAATTTGGGTACTTGTTATGAGTCGCAAAAAGATTTGAGCGCAGCTATGCGCGCATATGGAAGAGCCTTGCATTTCAATCCTGAATTTGAATTATCTCGTAAACGAGCTGATGTCTTGAAATATGCGCGTTAACCCGAAGTATATTGAAGTTTTAGGCGATACGATTATTCCACTTTTAGGATATTTTCTTTGGGAGTGGAGCTTGTATTTTATCGTACTTTATTTCATCTTGGAACTCATTTTTTCAGAGGGATTCATGTATTTGAAATATTATAAATCACATGCTTTCCAAGCTTCAAAAAGAGGCTGGTTTATTCCTGCAACACTCGGATTTTTTGCGTTATCATCACTAATTATTTTAATCCACCTTGGATTTTTATCTTTAACGCCAACGATAGATTTTGAGCAGCAAATAAGCTTGTTTTTAAGTTATGAAGACATGGGAATTGCTCAAGGATTTATCATTTTTCCATTGCTTTTCATCTCAGGATATCAGAGATATAAACTGGAATTTATAAGATTAAATAAACATGAAACGTTGTCAGTTCAACAATTATGGAGAACACAATGGGTAAAATATATCTTCGTTCTTTTACTCATAGGTTTTTGTGCATTAATGCTATTAATAGGTATTAATAATTCACTTACTTATTTGGTTATTATTTTATTAGCTTCTGCAAGTTTTAAAGTTCTTTCGAAACCAATTTAGACTTTCTGTCTGTCTGTTTAATCCAACGAGGTAGAATAAAAGCACCGATGAATAAATAGGGAAAATAAGACATTAAACGCCAAAGTAGTGCGAGAATAGTTATTAAAAGCATTGACCCGCCAACATCAGATAGTAGCTCTCCAAAAGCATATTCAGCAATTCCGCTGCCTCCTGGTGTTGGACTAACACGCATTAATAACCAAAGCACCAATTGTTTACCTAAAACCAAAATGTGTTGAAAAACACCAAGACTTATAAATGCTTGCAGTAATGCATTGATCACCAAAAAACGAGAAACCCAACTCCCAGCCGTACTCAAAAACACTTTAATCCAAAACACTAGTGGTTCTTTTCTAAATACACGTGCTGAAAGCTCTATATCTTCTCCTATTTGCAGCATGCCTTTTCTCCAGCGCCTGAATAATGGGATGCTCGATACGGCTTTAAAAAACCGATTAGCTAAGGACGGGAATATGAAAATAGCTGAGAAAAAGAATAGAACAATTCCTAAAAACACAAAATATCCTGTCCAGAAAACAGTGGAAACACCACTACTACTTAAATTTGATGGAAATAATGCTTCACTATCGATAAAGATAAATACTAAAGGGATAAGAAGAACATAGAATAAATTATCCATAAAGGCTGTTATTAGCACAATAGCAGTAGATTTTCCTAAAGGGATTTTCTCACGATTTAATATGAACATTGCCACGGCTGAACCACTTATAACTCCTGGTGAAAGGGCAGATGCAAATTCCCAGATCATAATCACAAAAAAGGAACGTTTCCAAGATAAAAATTTCCGAGTTAAGAGTCGTATGCGTAACATGTAAAAGAAATCGCGCCCCACGACAAAAAGAAGCGCTAAAAGCATCCAAAATATAGTTTCTGTTGTCCAGGTAATTTCATTCAACAAGTCTTGCGTCTTTTGTATTTTAAAATGACCACCGCTATTTACAGCTTGAAATTCATCTGGATCTTTATAGTCGATTTTCCCATCATGATTTCCATCAACCCAAATATGTGTTCCTGAAATTTCGTCTTTTACAAAATGTACTTCTTTGAATCCCCTAATTAACATCCAAGCAGCAACACCTAAACCAATGCATATGGCTAGCCATATTTTCCACCCTTGAAAACTTTTGGAAATTATATTTGAATCATTCATCCTTGAAATCTTGGCTTAATTCGAGCTCTAAATCCCAGTTTCGGCGGACTTTTACTATGCCTGGATACCAATTGTTTTTTTCAGGTTGCGATTTTATTGACAAATCTCCTGTATCCCATTTTCCGTTGTTATTTTCATCCAAAACATAACACAGCGAATATTCCCCTGGGATTAATTTGTCAAAAGTGCATTTACCATCAGAAAGAAGAGGTCTTTTATCAATTAATTTTCCTTTTTGGTAGAGATAAACCAGAATATTTCCTTCGAGTTTACTTCCATCGATTAATACCTTTCCGAATGCATCGGCAGTTTTTACTTCAAAATTGAATTGAATAGAATCTTGGATTTGATTTCCAAAGTTTGTGATAGCGTTTTGTTCAAACCCAATGGTTCCCTTAATTGAGCCCTGAATGTTTAGTTTTATAAACAACTGGTTTTTCTCCAATTGGGCATTAAATGGAATAGGCTCCTGGTTTTCATTTTTAATGAATATTTTACTCGTATCGATTGATGTAATTAATGCATTAACTTCAAAGCTTATCGCCTCACCTATAATAAGTTGACTCAAATCACCTAATGGTTTAAGTTTTAGATGAGCTACTTTTTCTTTATCTAAAACACGAACAGTATTGGTGTCCTGAAAAGTTGAGGAATTTATAAAAACTTGTACGTCGTTACCCAATATATTTTGAATAAATATGGAGCAACTGTCTGAGTTGTGTTTAACAATGCGTGATGAATCTATTAGGGTATCATTGATCTGAAGCTGAAAAGTATCCAAATTAAAATTAGCTGCAATAGTCATTCCCTCTGGTCCCTGAAAGGTGTAATTGATTTGTTTTTTAGGTTCTTGATTGAAAAGTCTGAGTTGGGTTTTGTTATTGGCTGTGTCTGAAGTTATCATTAAACTATCTTCAATGAAAGCAAGTGGTTCGGATGCTTGTATTGTCAAATCGCTGTTGTCATCCTTGAACCCTAAAAGTTTATATTTTCCTGACTTTAAATACGCAAACGTAGCTGTTCCCGTCATATCCGTTCTTGAAAAGTAGGTTGGTGTTATAGAATCATTTGCACTGTAAAGTGCGACAGTGCAATTAGAGACGGGTTGTTGACTCCAAGCGTCCTTAACTTCAACGGAATGCGTTAAAGAATCAATATAACTTCCTGTTGAGAAAACTAATTTATAAAGGGAATCGTTGCCCTCATTAATGTCTTTCAAAGCATTGTTGATATAGATAACGTAGGTGGTATTTTCTTTTAGGGAATCATCCCAAGAAACAGTTAACTCTTTTTGTTTGATTGCAGATTTCAATTGGGCGTGTTGAGGCAAAATAAAAATCGATTCATCAGGGTTTTTTAATTCAAAAAACTCATCGAAAGTGAGTGTAATAGCGTTTTTATTAAAATTGATTAAACTATCCGCCGTACTTTTTTCTCGAACAATTTTTGGTGCAGCAGCATCTATTTCGCCACCAGAAACTTCACCGACTTGTGCGCAACCTAGCAACAAACATACATGGAATACCAATAGAAAACGGCTTAGAAAACACATTCGCAAATCTGTTTTAAATATAAGGCATCTGTTTCATTGAATTCAGCCAAGTTGGCACTATCAACATCTAAAACGCCAACAATTTTGTTCATATAATAAACAGGCACAACGATTTCACTTTGGGAAAGAGAGCTACAAGCAATATGACCCGGAAATTGTTCCACATCATCAACAACAATAATTCTTTCCTCTTTCCATGAAGTGCCACAAACACCTTTCCCAAAAGAAATCCTTGTGCAGGCTACCGGCCCTTGAAATGGTCCCAAAACAAGCTCTTCATTTTCCACCAAATAAAATCCAATCCACAGAAAACCAAAGGTCTCTTTTAATGCGGCACAAATGTTAGCCATATTGGCAATATGGTTTGCTTCACCAGCTGTTAAAGCCTTAATTTGTGGCAATAAATTTTGGTATTGCTCTTCGCGAGTACCTTTAATTTTAATGATGTCTTCTGCCATATTGAATAACTCAACGCAAAAATGACCTTTTTAAAGCTATTCTGCAATTTTTTCGCTAATTTCAAGTAACCAAACCTAAGTTTATGTTAGAAAAAGTACCTCTTGATAAGGTCTTGTTTCTTGATATTGAAACAGTCCCTCAAACCTATCGATTTCAAGATTTAGATTCTACTACCCGAGATCTTTTCGAGGCGAAATCAAGATTTCTGATTAATGATGAAAAAACAGCGGAAGATGTTTTCAAAGACCGAAGTGGAATTTATGCTGAATTTGGAAAAATCATTTGTATTTCTGTTGGATTTGTTCGTTATACCGCAACGGGAAAACAATTGAGATTACGCTCGTATTATCACGATGATGAAGAAACCTTATTAAACCAGTTTAAACGGCTATTAGAAGACTATTGTACTTCACCCCATCATGTTTTGTGTGGTCACAACATCAAGGAGTTTGACATTCCTTACATCTGCCGACGCATGTTAATTAATGGTATTCAGTTGCCTTCTATTCTTGATATTGCCGGAAAAAAACCTTGGGAAGTTAATTTTCTCGACACATTGGAATTGTGGAAATTTGGGGATTATAAAGCATTTACTTCACTCGCTTTGCTTTGTCACATTTTCAACATTCCAACTCCAAAAGATGATATTTCCGGAGCAGATGTAGCACGCGTCTATTACGAAGAAGGTGATTTAGAACGCATCAAAGTGTACTGTGAAAAAGATGTTATCGCACTTGTTCAGTTATTTTTCAGGTTGAGAAATGAAAATTTGATTGAAGATGATGAAGTATTTCATGCAGATTAGCAGCTTTCATCAGGGACATTTCGGTTAAAACAATTCTGCTGTTTTTTTGTCAATCAAAAGTAGTTTACGTGTTATTCTCTCTTACCATTTAGACATTAATTGTACTTTTGACTGATGATAAAAAAAGGTATTGCTATTCTTGGTTCAACCGGCTCAATTGGCACACAAGCACTTGAAGTAATTTCAAATTATCCCGAGTTATTCAGTTTAGAGGTAATCACTGCTGGTAAAAATGCGAAATTACTCATTGAACAAGCACTTCAATTTCAGCCCAATAGTGTTGTTATTAGTGAAGAATCACTTTATGATGAGGTGTGCAATGCTTTAAAAGACCATCCTATTCATGTTTACACCGGAGAAGACGCTTTGTGTCAGGTTGTAGAATCCACGCAAGTAAATGTTGTACTAACTGCTTTGGTGGGTTTTGCAGGATTGAAACCGACTTTGCGCGCTATCAATGCTGGAAAAGATATCGCTTTAGCTAATAAAGAAACCCTTGTTGTTGCTGGTGAACTGGTGACTCAAGCCGCACAAGAAAAAGGTGTTAATATTTATCCTGTTGACTCTGAACATTCAGCAATTTTTCAATGTATTGTAGGTGAATTTCACAATAAAATCGAGAAGATTTATCTTACTGCTTCCGGAGGTCCATTCAGAGGATGGTCACGTGATCAACTAATAAATGTTCAGCGTGAGCAGGCATTAAAACACCCAAACTGGTCAATGGGTGCTAAAATAACTATTGATTCTGCAACGTTGATGAATAAAGGGCTAGAAGTTATTGAGGCCAAATGGTTGTTCAATTTAAAACCTGAGCAAATTGACGTTATTGTTCACCCACAATCAATTATTCATTCTATTGTTCAATTTGAAGACGGTAGCATGAAAGCACAAATGGGATTACCTGATATGAAGCTTCCGATTCAATTTGCTTTGACGTATCCGAGCAGATTAAAAACGGATTTTCAGCGTTTCAATTTCTTGGATTACCCTCAGCTTTCTTTCGAAAAACCGAATGTAGAAGTATTTACCAATTTGTCATTAGCATTTCAAGCTATGGAAACTGGTGGAACGGCAGCCTGTGTTCTGAATGCAGCGAATGAAATTACAGTGGCCGCTTTTCTTGAAAAGAAAATTGGATTTTTGGATATTGCGGCAATTAATCAAAAGACCATGAATTTAATTTCATCAAAAAATAATCCAAATCTGAATGATTATATTGCCTTTGATAAAGAGGCACGAAATGTAGCAAGTAGCTTAATACTGTAACTTGATTTGTGTTAAAGTTGAGCCTTTAAGGCCGCAACATCTTGATCGAAATAATTTGATACAAGGTGTGCAATAAGATAATCTCTGTATTTTTCTCTGGATATTTTGGGTAGGTATATGAATCCTTTACCTTGAGCAACATGTCGGATGAATTTTTTCCTTTCCAAAATTCGAACAATGGTTGAAGTGGTATTATAAGCTGGAATTGGCGCAGCATACAACGCTTGAATCTCTTTAACAGAAGCTTTCTTCAATTTCCAAAGTTTGAGCATAACTTGCTCTTCTGCGGGTGTTAATCGCTCCATAGTAGCATCATTTAGACGAGTGAATGTACGAAAAATATTCAGTGCATCACTATATTATGCTAAAATTCAGACAATTATAAACTTAACTTCGATTTTAATTCAGGATAAACACCGTCTTTGTGCAAGTAAATATTGATAGTTTTATACTTAAAATAAGCTTCTGAAACGTACAAATATCCTTTAGGAAAATTGTCGGTGCCCCATGAATTTTTAACTAAAAAGTATTTGGTCCCATTCTGGTCAGTGTAAAGTCCAACAATGTGCATTCCGTGATCATCGGTTGTGGTTTTATTGTCATATCCCTCTTGACGTTTTTTGGCATCAACAACCATCTCATTTGTTGGATTTATGAAGGCCTCAGAAAGTTTTTCCGCTCCGGCATCAGAAAAGTTTTTGTTATCAGAACCGTTTACCTCAATTGTACTTTGGTCTGGAACAATTGCTAAGCCGTTGCTAAAGCTGAAACCATCTTCGGATACATCAGCGCCCCAAGCAACAGTAAATCCATTTTTTAGCGCAGTCTCACATGCTGTGAATAAATCTTCTAAAGGAACATTGTAACTTTCGCCCCAGGCCCAATTGTCAGGAATTTCTAATTCACATTCCTCATACATTTCGTGATTGGTGAATGATGTTAAAGAAACATAATTATCCATATTCAGACCGATTGCATCGGCATAACTTTCGGGTGTATATGAGATACCGTCAATTTTAAATTCTGAAGGCACTTTTCCCAAATGCTCGTCAAGTATTTTACCGAAATCTGTTTTCCATTGTGATGAAATACCCTCACCAGATTGTTGTTGTTGTGTAGCCAAACTTTGAAGCTCTTGAAACATCACACCATGATTGTATGATTTATTTTTACCAATCAATCCGTCATATTTATCGTGAGGAACGATGCCATATTTTTTAACAACAAATGGAATATCGTGAAAAGCGCCTCCTTCACTGAAGTTGGTTTTTCCGTCCATTCGAACGTATTTCTCGGCCTTCGCCTCGTAAGCTCGTCGAACAATATACATCTCTGAAAGTACAGCAGGATTTGCTGTACCCATTCTGATTAATTCAGACTCTAAAAATGATAAACATGAAAAACTCCAACACGTTCCTGTCCACCCCTGATTTTGAACCGGCGTTGCGTCCCAGTGGTAAACTTTACTGAATTTGTAGTTGCTTTCCTCTGAATTCTTAGAAAAAGGCTCTGTTTTTTGGCCAAATGTGTTTACCGAAGTAAAGAATAGTAGTCCAATTAAAAATTTCTTCATGTTTTTGTTATTGATATTAGGAAAATCAACCATTACTGAATGGTTACATTATTTTTTAAGAATCCAGCCGTTAATTCCATATTTAGAAGCTTCTTGAGCAAGCTTGTCCATTTCATTTGCATTTGATGCGGTTCCGATACTCACTCGGGTCATGCCCTCTGCAGTTTCTTTGATAAACGCATTCAAACCGAGCGTTTGAAGTTCTTCTATTTTCTTTTGTGCATTGATTGGATCGGCAAATGAACCGACAATGAAATCAAAAGATTTTGTGTTGACGATTGGTTCTTGTGCTGCGATAACTTCACTAGGTTCAGTTATGCCAGACTCGGTCGTTACTTCGGTATTTTCGGTTACTTCTTCTACAGGCTGCGTAGTTTCCAATTCTGAGGAATTGGATAAGACTTCCTTATTTATTTCAATCGACGCTTTAGCGTTATCGGCTTTGACTTCCGAAGCAAAAGGATTGAAATGATCTAATTTTAATACACCCGATGTAAGAAAATCTGTTTTGACGGGTATCCAAACAGAATAAAATGCAATTGGCAAGAAGCATGCTGCAGCAATATACTTCCATGCAGCCGAACGTTTTTTCAATTCGGGGTGTACAATTACTTTCGGTTCTTCAGCTTTTTCTTCTGGAACTTCAATTTTAGATGAGGTTTCTACATTCAAGAGGATAACTGGAGCAGATTTTTCGTCGGAAATTTGTTGCTGAATGACAGTTTGTTGCGCATAAGCTACGTCTTCTTCAGCTAGGAAAACAACTTTTCCGAGGCCATAAGATTCTAGTAACAAATTGAAAAAACGGTCTTGTTCGAAACAAATATTTTTTTCCCCATCTAAAAAAAGGAAACCAACTTTATCAATAACAACGCGTTCACCATTACTTAATATTTGATTCCATTCACTTACTTGTAAGTCTACAAATGTTGTTGCTTCTTCGTAACTAATCTTGTTTCGATAAGCCAAATCGGCAACCAACAAGCCATCACTATTAATAAGCTGACGGTTAAATAAAAGTGATTTGGAAGGAGGAGAAATTAAGCCTGTTGTATAATCAATTGTTGCTGATTTTTTCTTAGCAATAAATCCACCAAATGATGGAACAATTACGCAATTATGACGCAATAACAATTCTCCAACAAGTTGATCGACAGATAACACAAAGCGAATTTAATAAAATGAGCGGAAATTTCCAATTAATACAAAAAGAGTCTATAAAACGATACATTTCTGAATACTGAAAATCAGACAGATATCGCACATTAATCACTTAATATCTCACCCATATTTCCTTTAATACGTTCGCAAATGGTATCCGTAGGCAAATCGTTATCATCTTCCCCAAACGGGTCTTCAATTTC
The DNA here is from genome assembly GCA_947461185.1 of Flavobacteriales bacterium. Classification (GTDB taxonomy): domain Bacteria; phylum Bacteroidota; class Bacteroidia; order Flavobacteriales_D; family Crocinitomicaceae; genus M0103. Next base: position 292 of record CANHJY010000022.1, on the reverse strand, counting down.
CTCCGCGAGCACCTCCATACTTACCAGTACATAGAATACAAATGTGGCAATAAGAGAAGAGAAATAGCCAAACTGATTGACAAAAGCCAAGGGTAAGGTGGTCACGTAAATGAAGATGAATTTTTTAATGAACAAGCTATAAGAGAATGGTATGGGTGTATTTTTGATTCGTTCACATGCGCCTACAACGTCTATGAATGTGTTTAGGTTTTTATCAAGCGCTAAAAACTCTTCTTGTGTAATTTTCGAGCTGGAAGTTATTGCATTAAGCTTCGTGTACATTGCTTTCACT
>CANHJY010000021.1 GCA_947461185.1 Flavobacteriales bacterium | reverse complement strand
GTGTTAACACGTACTTTTTTAGCAACACCATAATGATATCCAAAACTTCTAGCGATTGATTCTAAATAAGCTTTATTATCGGCCATATCGTTATAGTCAGGAAATACACGTTGAGCTGCAATATATGTCAAAGCTACAATAGAACCCCATTCATTCATGGCATCAAGTTTCATCGCAGTTTGCATTACTTTATGAAAAGATAAAGCTGAAACGTCAAGCCCTTTCATAGTGTAATCGTAGTTTTCATTGGTATAATGATTACCTTTTCTCACATTCACAGACATTCCAATAGAATGAAGAATAAAATCGATTTTACCGCCAAGAATTTCCATAGATTCTTTGATAAGATGTTCCAATTCTTCAACGCTTGTGGCATCAGCAGGAATAATTTGGGAACCTGTCTTTTCAGCAAGCTGATTAATTTCTCCCATCCTCATGGCAATGGGCGCATTGGAAAGAACAAACTGAGCACCATGTTCGTGAGCTTTTTCGGCAATATGCCAAGCAATTGACTGATTATTAAGTGCACCGAAAATAATTCCTCTTTTTCCTTTTAAAAGTTCTGTTGCCATGATATAATTTTGGGACAAATATATCTAAATTTTACTGGGTTGAGATGGCATTTTTTTGTTTTTATTAAACATCAAATTGCTCAAAACCACATGGCATTTGGAGATTTTATTAATTTTGGCTCCCTAATTCAAACACGTGAAAGCATTTTTTAAAAGCAAGTGGTTTAAGATTCCTTTTTTTACATTTCTCTCCATCTTTGCCTTGATTGGAGCATTTTTCACCTTTTCTTTTTTAGCCATCCAACTGAGATTAACAGATGAAAGCGGAGGAGTTGATATCAATAATAGGTATTATGATGAAATTAAAGATAAATACAACCAATCATTTCAATCAGTTGAGGATACTTCAAAATATGACAATTTAGAAGCACTGAACAGAATCATTTTATTAAACAAATATTATCCTAAAAATGCACAGCATATTTTATATGCCTTCAAGAAAACTAAAAATACCATTGAAATATTGAGAATGCTTGACGCAGTAGATATCCACCTGAAGGAAAATAAGGCATATACAACAGAATTGGATAAGCTGTTGAAACAAATTGCCCAATCGCCCTCCAATATTTCTAAAAGCAGCATTTTTGAATGGATGAATATTGTGGAATGGCAAACTTTTAAAGAGGCTGTCATCAAGGACAAGAAACTCATTGATTCTGCCGCAAGGGCTACAGGGGTTGAATCAAGATTGATTGTTTCATGTCTTGTAGGTGAACAAATCCGTTTATTCAATTCAGGAAGAGAAGCCTACAAAAAATGGATTGCTCCTTTGAAAATATTGTCCGTTGAGCGACAATTTTCATACGGTGTGACAGGTATTAAACTCCATACTGCAGAACAAATCGAAGGACACTTAAAAAACCCAAATAGTGAATACTATATTGGTAAAGCTTATGAAAACTTACTTGATTTTAAAACTGAAAACACAAGTTCAGAAAGAGAAACAAGATTGGGATCATATAAAAATCATTATTACTCCTATTTGTATGCTGCAGTTTTTCTAAAACAAGTGAAAGTGCAATGGGAAAAAGCAGGATTTCCAATTGATCATAGACCGGAGATTCTGGCAACCTTATTTAATGTTGGATATCCTCAATCTGTTCCCAAAGCAGATCCAAAAGTTGGGGGTTCAACCATAAAAATAAAAGACAAACCCTATACTTTCGGCGCTATTGCTTACCAATTTTATTATTCTGGAGAATTGTTTGATGCTTTTCCTTTTGAAAAGAAAAAATTTGACTGTTATGAATAAGTTGTTTTCATTACTTCTCTTTTTATTGGTTGGAGCCAATTGTCATTTTACACTAAGTCAAAACACCATCTCGGATACACTTGTTAAAATTCAAAAACCTGATTATACCTTTCGAACAATTGGAAAAGGAATCGAGTATTGTGAAACAGATGCCCCCTTAAAATCCGTTGTAAATGATTCGAAAATAACGATAGTAAGAATAGATCCTTCCCTATTTGATTTTGAAATGAAATTATTCACAGAAAACGGTCAAAAAAGAACTGTTAAAGAATGGGCTGACACTTTCGATTTCGATATTGTAATTAATGCAGGAATGTATGAACTATCTGATGGAAAAACTAGCCGAGGATATCTAAAAAACTATCAACATCACAACAATAGCGCACTAAGGGAGAATTACAATTCAATGATTGCTTTCAATCCAGTGGATACGATGGAAACACCTTTTAAAGTATTGGATTTGGAGTGCGAGAACTGGCACGAAGTAAAAGATGATTATAACAGCTTCGCTCAAGGTCTAAGAATGATTGATTGCAATCAAGGATTAATAGGTTGGAACAAACGAAAACAATCTTGCAGCATGTTAGTTACCGCAATGGATCCAATGCATCGCGTTTACTTTATCTTTAGTCGATCGCCATACACACACAATGAAATGATTCAGTTTATGTCTGCAATGCCATTTGAATTATACAACGCTATTTATATGGAAGGAGGACCAGAGACAAGTTTGTATGTTAAAACGGATGACATTACAATTGAAAAAATGGGAAGCTATGTTTCTGACACCTACGAAAAAGACACCAATAATACCTTTTGGAAATTACCTAATGTCATTGGGATAAGATTAAAGAATTAGCACCCTGTTCTATATCTCAATCGTTAAACCATCATACGCCAAGCTTACACCTTCAGGTAAATCATGCTCAATTTCTTCGTGCAATCCAAATAAATGTGAAATATGCGTTAAGTATGCTTGCTGAGGCTTCACTTTATTGATAAATTCCAGCGCCTCCTCGAGATTAAAGTGAGAGATATGAGAAGAACGATGCAAAGCATTAACTATTAAAATTTTTGTTCCTTTAACCTTTTCCAGCTCTTTTTCACTGATTGTTTTAGCATCGGTTATATAAGCGAAATCTGCTATGCGAAAACCCAACACAGGCATTTTATGGTGCATCACTTGAATTGGAACTACCATTGGCCCATTTGGTAATTTAAAAGGCTCTAATTGAATTTCATTCCACGATATTTCAGGAATACCAGGATATCTCACCTCAGAAAAAATATAGTGATATTCTTTTTGAATTGCTTCGTAAACCCTTTGCGTTGAAAAGATTTCCATTTTTCTATTTTCGCGATAATTGAACGCCCTAATATCGTCAAGTCCACCCAAGTGGTCTTTGTGTTCATGCGTAAATAACACCCCTTTTAAGGTTTTTACATTTGCCCTAAGCATCTGCTGTCTAAAATCAGGTCCTGCATCAACTACAAAATTTTCTTCTTCAGCAGAAATTAGAATTGAACTTCTCAATCTCGCATCCTTAACATCAGTTGATTTACATACGTGACAATCGCATGCAATTACAGGTACACCCTGAGAAGTTCCTGATCCTAAAACTGTAATTTTCAATTGTTAGTGTTTGAAACGAATATAAAAAATACTACTTGATTCTCCATAAACGGAATATAAATAAAACCCAACCTATAATCATCAAGCCTCCACCTACAGGTGTAATTGGCCCTAGAAAGTTCAATGATGTATGGAATATTTCTTCCAGTGAAAGGAAATATATCGAACCTGAAAAAAGAAAAACACCTAGAATTTGAAATAAGTAAAAACTCCTTAGAGAAAATGAAAATTTATCAGCTGTTATACCGAATAACAATAAAATCATGCTTGTATAAAATTGATAACGCACCCCCACCTCAAAAGATTCCAACTTTTCAGCACTCAAAAGTTCTTTCAAGGCATGTGCCCCGAAAGCTCCCAATATTATGGCAGTAACAAACAAAACTGAACCGATAAGTAATAAATTTTTATTCATGATTTTTTAAATTTAATGAGAAATCCAGTACCTCACTCCACCCCTTCCACTTACCTAAATTATTGATGGTTTCATTATGCCAAATAAAGGAAAATTCTCCACCAAAAAGCTTTATTTCATTATATAACGCGTCGATTATTTCTTTTGCTTCCTCAATAGTCAACATCATATATTCATTCAATGTACCATCCATGTAGGTGAATGGATGAATCATTAAAGAGGAAACTTCATTGCTATACAAATCAAACCAATTGTGCGGACGAACGGTACCTGATCGGAAACCAGGTAAATCAGCATAACCCATTGTGAAATCATGTTGAATTCCAAATTTTATTAAGTGCTGATAGGTCTCAGGAAGTGATAATTTAAGAAAATGTTGACGAGAATGGGAAATTTCAGCGTTAAGGATTTGAGACAGCCGAATCATTTCAACTTCCAAAAGTTCTGACTTTGTATTGGATTGATAACTTGGATGAATGCCGATTTTCGAAAAACCACTTAATTTTCGAATCAGTTTCTGTTGCTGAAAATTCTGGTGTGGAATATTTTTATCGTATTTGGAAAAATTCCCAAGCAACCAAAATATATAAACCGAATGTTTTTTTGAAATCTCTTTTATAATATCGTAAGTATCATAAGGATCTTTTGATAACTTTTTAATTACTTTCCTCCTTTGCTGAATCCTTTTAAAATTAAAAGAAATGGAATCTTTGGAAAAAGATAAAAATCTTCTTATTGCCGATTTGTTCTGAAAAGCGAAGGCATTATCGATATCAAATGTGGGAACGATTAAAACTTCCTTTTTAGAAAATGTAAAATCGGCACCATTACCCTCGAAAATGAAACTGATAATAGATTTTGACCAACGATCACAAACAAGTTTATTCAGCCATTTATTTATATAATTAATACTTTTTTTTGCTGAAAATCGATTATGATTATCTCTTTCACTATCCAGGTATTCCTCATATCTGCTCAGCACAAAAAAAACAGCTGCAATTGGATCAAGTTGACGAGCAAATGTTAAACATTCTTCGTCTTTAAATTTTGCTAGACCCAATATCTGCTCACTGATGTTGGCTTCTAAAATCAGCGCAGCTGGAATAATTTGAGGAACATTTTCAATTTCAATTTTAGAATAATTAAACCTATTTCCTTGATTGGATAAAAAACGACCATAATTGTCCGTTATTTCGAATGGAATATTTTCCAACTCGAATATAAATCCAAGGGCATAACGAATACGATTGGTTATTTTCTCAACATAGATGAGCATGGTTAAAACTCATTAATTATTGTTCTGCATATAAAGGATGCAGCTTCCCCGTCACCATAATATTGAGGATAACTTCTCGAATTGGAAGTCAAAATCGAACTTGCCTTTTCCAGCATTAACGAACTTTTGGCTTCACATAAAACAGAATTCCCATTATTAACCAATTCAACCCATTCCGTTTGATTTCTCAAAACTAAACAAGGTTTTTGAAAGAAAAATGATTCTTTTTGAAGGCCTCCACTATCAGTTATAATCATTATGGAATGCTTTTGTAATTGTATCATGTCCAAATAACCAATAGGATCAATAATCTTGATTTTACCATTTTTTATTATTTCAGCTAGATAAACTTCACCAAGTTTCTGTTTAATCGCTTGCATTGTTCTCGGATGCATTGGCCATACGACTGATTTGGAAAAGTCATTTGCAATCAATAACATTCCTTGAATGATTTGATCAAGATTTTCAGCACTTTCAACATTTTCTTTGCGATGAATTGTTGCTAAAATAAAATTTTCAGGTAATAAATTGAGTTGGTTTAATATCTCCGATTGCTGCTCAGATATTTGAGCAAAATACAAAGCATTATCATACATAACGTCTCCACAATGAAATACATGAGGATTATTCACTCCTGCTTTGACATTTGTAGAATGCCGAATACCTTCATTTTGAAGATTTTGTACTGCTATTGAAGTTGGTGCGAATAAAAGTGTTGAAAGGTGATCAGTTACAATCCGATTGGTTTCTTCAGGCATATTTTTATCAAAACTTCGCAAACCTGCTTCTATATGAATTAATGGAATCCCACATTTTGAAGATGCAAGTGCCCCAGCCAAAGTAGAATTGGTATCACCGTAAACTAGCACTGCATTTGGTTCTTCTTTTTGAAAAACTTCTTCCAAACCTGTTAACATTTTCGCAATTTGCTCACTATCTGAAATGCCACCAACACCTAAATTATAAAGCGGTTTATCCAGTTTTAATTCTTTAAAAAACAAATCAGACATTCCATAATCATAATGTTGTCCAGTGTGAACGAGAATTTCTTCTATTTGTGATGAATAGCTATTTTTCACTACCCTACTAAACGCAGAAGATTTAATAATTTGGGGACGAGCTCCAACAACCGTAATTAACTTGTATTTCTTCATTCCCACTATAGGATAATACCGTGATCTGAAAAGCTAAAATAACCATTATCTGTGAAAATAAGATGATCTAAAATGGGCAAATCAATGTATTTTCCAAATTCAACGAGCTTTTTGGTTAACGATTTATCTGCTTCACTTGGCTTTAGCTGACCGCTAGGATGATTATGCGCTAAAATGATTGCCTGAGCTCCCCTTTCGAGCGCACTTTTAAAAATTACTTTTCCATCCGCTACAGTTCCTGAAAAACCTCCAATGGATACTTGCTTTGTTCCGATAACATCATTAGCCCTGTTCAACATTAAAATATGAAATTCCTCGTGAAGCAAGGATTGAAAATAATGTCGCATATATTGATATACTTGTGATGAAGATGTTAATTGCACTTTTGAATTGCTAGATTGTTTTTCTCTGCGCCGAGCAAGTTCAAAGGCAGCTAATAATGTTATTGCTTTGGCCTCACCGATACCATTGAATTTAATGAGATCGTGAAAAGTGAGGCGAAAAACTTCAGACAAATCATTATTATTCGTTGCTAAAAGAATTTGTGCAAGTTCTACAGCGGATATTTTACGAGTTCCTGAACCAATTATAATGGCTAAAACTTCGGCATCCGAAAGAGAATTTCGACCTTTAAGCAGATATTTTTCACGAGGCCGATCATCTTCAGCCCATGTTTTAATTGAAGAAATTTGAAGCATTTAGGTAGGTAAAAAAGTTCCCTCAAATTAAAGATTTTATCGCAATTTTACAAATTATTCTTTCAACGATGGATTCAATAACCCAAATCGTTCTTGGGGCAGCTGTAGGTGAAGCTGTGGCGGGAAAACATATTGGTAACAAAGCTGCATTATGGGGCGCCTTTGCTGGAACAATTCCAGATTTAGATGTACTATTCATGGGCTTTTTCAATCCTTTAGACGCTACCTTGTTTCATCGTGGATTTTCACATTCCTTTCTTTTTGCTTGCATTATTGGACCTTTACTCGGGATGATATTGCACAAAATAAGCAAAGTAAAAATGGATTTAAAATCTTGGATACTTCTTTTTTTTCTTGGAATTGTGACCCATCCTATTTTAGATATGTTCACGACCTATGGCACAGAATTTCTATGGCCTTTTCCAAATAGGATTGCGTTTAATACTGTTTTTGTTATTGATCCACTTTACACCATACCCTTTATGATTTGTTTGATTTTAGCGATGCGATTACCCAAAAATCATCCTAAACGATTTCATATCAATATGGGTGGAATTATTTATTCGACAAGTTATTTATTGCTGGGAGTGGTTCTTAAGTTATCCATTTTGTTTTATGCAAATAATAATCTAGATTCTTCAAATATCAATCCCGATAGAACATCTGTTTCGCCTATGCCACTGACCATTTTCTATTGGATGACAATCAAAGAGGATCGTGAAAAGTTCTATATTGATCACACTTCAATTTTTAACCCAGAAAAGGAAAAAATCGAACTAACCATTTCGAAAAACCATCATTTGTTACAAAATCAAAACACTATTGATTCAATTGAATTAAAAAAAATCGAATTTATCAGCAAAGGTTATTACACTGTTGAAAAAATCAAATCTAAATTGAATGTTTATGACCTGAGATTTGGATGTGCAGCCCCTCTCACGAACAATACAATCAAGATACCACTTATGGGATATTCATTTGATATTGAAAATGAAAAAAAACTAGGGGGAATTGAAAAAATTAGACCCAATGAAATCTTCCAAAACTTAAGCTTTTTCAACTATTTATCACAGATCCTTACAGGCGAGTAAAAGTTGGAAAATATGGGCATAATCCTTGATTGGTTGTTAAAAAGTTTAAACCACCATTATTTATCGAAAAAACTTTAAATGTATTTTTGTTTAAAATTTAAAAAAATGAAAACTATCCTTGTATTTACAATACTTACCATAATTACAGCAGGTTGCGCTCAAACAGAAACCGAAAACAAAAAAGTTGCTGTAAAACCAATACAAAAGGTTAAAGTTGAATTAAAAAAAGAATATAACCTTGATGACTTTCTAACTGATACATCAGGTCTAGACAAGGAAGTTGAAACAATTTTTAGTCAATTAGATGATACAGCAATTGTTGCGCAACTCATTATGCCGGCTGTCGGTAGACTGGGACAAACACACAGCACCATTCAAAAATTAATCAATAAAAGATCTATTGGTGGAGTGCTTATGTTAAACGGGACAAAAGAGGATTTCAGTTCATGGATTAAGCGTTATAACCAAATGAATGATTCCATTGGAAATCTCCCATTCTTATACAGTGCTGATGCAGAACCAAGTCTAGTTAACAAAAAAATTATCGGTTCAGCTCCGGTTAAAAAAGCCAATGAATTAGCTAATATTGATGAAGTTCGTCAGGTTGCGCAAACTATTTCCGATGAACTTTTGGCTATTGGAATTAATTACAATTTCTCACCTGTTGTAGACATGTCTCCAAACAAAACTGTTGGGTATAGAAGTTTTGGTGCTGTTCCTGCGAATATCATTCCTTGGTCGAATGCATTTATTGAAGAATCTCAGAAAAAAAACATTATCGCCACTGCTAAACATTTCCCTGGGCATGGATTGGTTTCAGGAGATACGCATAAATCTCTGCAAATGATTGATGGCGAACTTAAAGAAATTGGAAATTACCCAGATTTAATCAAAAATGGGGTTCTTTCCATTATGATTGCTCATATCGGTGTAAAAAACAACGATAAGTATAATACAGATGGGATGCCGGCAAGTACCTCCAAAAAAATTGTTACCGATTTATTGAGAAATGAATATGGATTTAAAGGTTTAATCGTAACAGATGCCATGAATATGGGAGGTGTTACGATTATAGCAAATTGTGAAGTTAAAGCTGTTGACGCCGGGTGTGACATTGTACTCATGCCTGTTGATGCTGCTAAAGCGCATGCGCAGATTTTAGAGAAATACAACAGTGACCCTGAATTCAAAAAGAAGGTAGACGAAGCAGCAAAGCGCATCATCAAGATGAAAATTGCACTGGGCTTAATGAATAGAGAAAAATAAATTAATTAATTTTTACTTTGCTTGCCATTTCTTTTGCAGCTGCAATATAGAAATCTACTTCTTCCGATCCGGAAACAAGCGTAACTCCCATTCTTCTGTATTTCCTAGTTGTTGGTTTACCAAAAATACGAATATCACTTTGTGGAGTTGCTAAGGCATTCTCAATACCTGATATTACTGGGAAATGTTCATTAGATTCATCTGCTAATATTACTGCACTTGCTCCATTTTTTTCCAATTTCACTTCAAGAATAGGAAGTCCTAAAATTGCTCTTGCGTGTAACTCGAATTCAGAAAGATTTTGTGTTCCTGCCAAAGTAACCATACCTGTATCATGCGGCCTCGGTGAAAGTTCAGAAAAATATGCTCCTTCTTTTGTTATAAAAAATTCCACACCCCAAATTCCATATCCACTTAAAGCTTCGGTTACTTTTTTTGCCATGTGTTGAGCTTCCAATAAATGCTCCGATTGCATAGCCATTGGTTGCCAACTCTCCTGATAATCTCCCCGCTCCTGTCTATGCCCAATTGGAGGACAAAACAACGTTTCGCCATTTTTTTGTGTAACTGTTAAAAGTGTGATTTCGTAATCGAAGCTGATAAATCCTTCAACAATTACTTCCATCAAATCACCCCTAGATCCTTCTAGAGCATAATGCCAAGCGGAATCAATATCACTTTCATGTTTGATAACAGATTGTCCCTTTCCAGAACTAGACATCAAAGGCTTAACAACACATGGAATTCCAATTTCCTGAACAGCTTTTCTAAAAGAATCTAAAGAATCAGCATAACGATAAGGTGCGGTTTTTACACCCACTTCAATAGCAGCCAAATCACGAATAGCCTTCCTATTCATTGTATAATTAACGGCTTTTGCGCTCGGAACTATTGTTATACCCATTCGTTCAAATTCATAAAGATTTTCCGTTCGGATAGCCTCTATTTCAGGAACAATAATATCGGGATTGTGTCTGTTGATTACTTCATTCAAAGCATTGCCATCCAACATATTAATTACTTCAGATTGCTGCGCAACCTGCATTGCTGGTGCATTGTCATAGTTATCAACAGCAATAACATGCTGTCCCAATCTCTGAAGTGATATGGTAAGTTCTTTCCCCAACTCTCCACTTCCTAAAAGCATAATTTTTTTTCTCATAACAATACGGTAAATAAAAAAAGCGTGCAATGCACGCTTTTCGAATTGGTATCAGGTATGATCTAACCTGAATAATTCCTAGTAATTTCTTACTTTGCAGCAGGAGCTTCAGCAGCAGGAGCAGCAGCAGCGTCAGCAGCTGGAGCAGCAGCGTCAGCAGCAGGAGCTTCAGCAGGAGCAGCAGCTTCTTCAGTTACAGGAGCTTCAGCAGGAGCAGCAGCTTCTTCAGTCTTAGCTGCCTCACCTTCTTTCTTGTCACCTTCTTTTTTCTCACCACCACAGCTTACTAATGCAGTTGCAACTACAGCAACAGCGAAGAAATTAAATACTTTTTTCATTTTGTTGAAATTTAAACGTTAAATAAAAACCCCTACTCTCTAGCTTTTCGGGAACCGCTGACAAAGGATTTCTCAATTGACGAGGCAAAAATACATAGCTTTAGTGCATTTATTTTGCAGTTTAAAAAATATTTTTAGTTTATTTGCCATCTAAAGCTCAAAAAACCACGATTTTGTATAACATACGAGTTGACCTGACGATCAAAATAAATGGGCACATTGAATTCAGTGCGCAAAAGGTCGATATAATAGAATAAATTACGCTCTGAAATTTTGAGTTTAGAGGAAAGTATCTTGGATCCACCTGTATTTTTTGCTAAAGCCATATTGACAATATCATTCAGACATGATAATCGCTTGTTCTTGAAATGGTAATCATCTGATACGAATTCAATTCCTTCGACCCAATGCCACTTTAGACTGCCCTCAGTACTGAAGTAATAAGTTTCTCTAAATTTATCATAGGCTAAAGGTGCGTTAAGTTCATTTTTAATTAAGTGACAATAATTGTGTAATGTCCTATTTGAAATCTCAAGTTTAGCTGCAGCTCGTTCTGGATTACCAGTAATTTGACTTTCAATTAAATAAATGAATTTTTTTATATTTTGAATAAACATCTTTCTATACAAGACTTAAATAATGAGTAAATCTAATTTTTTAGAGAATATTTTAAAAATATTGAGCTCAAATTATCGATTAAAATTAACTTTGACTTAATGTTAAAAGAAAACATTTCCAAAATACTACTGGATTTCGACCCAATTTCACTTTTGGAGATGGATCGGGTTAAATTGATGAACAGAATTGACACCAAATTTGCTTTTTCCGCTTCTCAATTAATTCAAATTCTACCTGACCTTGCTGAAAACTACAAAATACTCGAAATAGAAGGAACAAGATTGCCTTTCTATGAAAGCCTATATTTCGATGATGACGATTTTGGTTTTTTCAAGGATCACCATAACGGACGAACCAACCGCTTTAAAGTTAGATTTCGAAAATATGTGGAATCCAATCTAATTTTTCTTGAAATCAAACATAAATTCAAAGGAAGAACTAACAAAAGTAGAATTAAGGTTGAAAATTTCAATCAAACTTTAGATGGTAATGAGCTTAAATTTGTAAGAAAAGTGCTCAATCATGATAAAAATCTGCAACCAGTGATGTGGAATTCTTTCAATCGATTAACACTTGTTCATAAACAGCTCAATGAAAGACTTACACTTGATTTGAACTTAACATTCAAATGGGAGAACGAACTGCATAATTTTGACAATCTTATTATTGCTGAGTTGAAACAAGAGGTTATGAATAGGAACTCGACATTCTTCCAGTTGATGAAAACTAGGTGCATTCGACCTTACCGCCTCAGTAAATATTGTATTGGATCAATACAATTATACGGAAAGGATGGACTGAAATTCAATCGTTTTAAAAAGAAATTACTAACATTGAAAAAAATTAATACTAATGCTGCTTAAAACAGAAATTATGAATTCATGGGTATTTTATCACGAGGATGCTTTAGCGTTGCTGATAAGACTCGTAGTAAACATATCCGTACTAACTTTACTAATTCGATATTTATACTATCCAAAAACTAAGAGAAAGGACTATTTATTTACTTATTATCTTATTGGTACGATAACTTTTTTCCTGTGCTTTGGATTGAAAAAACTCGACATAGATACCGGTATGGGTCTAGGTTTATTTGCAATCTTTGGAATAATAAGGTATAGAACTGACGCCATTGAAATCAAAGAAATGACCTATTTGTTTTTGATTATTGGTATTAGTGTTGTAAACTCCTTGGCTTCTAACCAAATTAGTTTAGTTGAAGTGATTATTATTAATGCATTTGTAATTCTTCTCACCTTTGTTTTGGAAAATTTATGGTTAGTTAAGCACGAGACCAGAAAAACAATCAATTACGAGCGTATCGATTTGATTACTCCTGATAAATACGAGGAAATGAAAGAGGATCTAAAAAAACGTACCGGAATTGCAATAAATAGATTCGAAATAGGTAAAATTGATTTTCTAACAGACACAGCCCAAATTCGCATTTATTATTACGCTGACGATCAAGAATTCTCTGACTATTCTGCGTCGTAGTTCTTAACATTTCAAAAAGTTTTGTGGATAAGACTTAAATTTTTCCTACTTCCTTTCGCTCTGTTGTATGGACTTCTGACCTCATTTAGAAACAAACTTTACGATTTCGGCATATTTAAATCTCATGAAATCCCTGTAAAATCAATAGTTATTGGTAATCTTTCTGCAGGCGGCACAGGAAAAACACCATTTGTATTATTAATTGCGAACCATTATTCGAATAAAAAAATAGGTGTTATAAGTCGAGGTTATGGCCGAAATACACGAGGTTATATTGAAGTAAATCTCAATCATAAAGCTACAGAAGTTGGAGACGAACCCTTACTTTTCCGGAAAGAATTAAACGCGAATTGTATTGTTGCTGTTTGTGAAAATAGATATGTTGGTGCATCAAACCTTCTAAAGCAATATAATGATATTCAATTAATTCTGTTTGATGATGCATTTCAACATCGACGAATCAAAGGGGGTTTATCAAT
>CANHJY010000020.1 GCA_947461185.1 Flavobacteriales bacterium | reverse complement strand
GGCATAAGATGTAATGCAATTGCTCCAGGTGGTGTCAATACCAATATTGGTAAAAATATGCATCCTAATGAATACGGTTACAATCGTTTAAATTCAGGAACGGGAAGTATGCCAAGAATGGGGGAGTCGGAAGAAATTGCAAAAGTGGCGCTATTCCTTTCCTCCGAGGATGCTTCTTACATCAATGGTTCAATAATAACGGTCGATGGTGGTTGGACGGCCTATTGAAATAAATTAAAGCAAAGCATCAATGATATTATCCATAGAATATCCTTCAGCTTCTGCTCGATAATTTCTTACAATTCTATGTCTTAAAATTGGTTTTGCAACGGCTTTAACATCCTCAATATCTGGCGAATATTTCCCTCTAATAGCTGCATGACATTTAGCACCTACGATGAGGAATTGAGATGCTCTAGGTCCTGCACCCCATGAAATAAAATCTTTGGTGATTTGAGGAGCAAAGTCTGAATTCGCGCGTGTTTTACCAACTAATTTCACCGCATATTCCATAACATTGTCAGCAACAGGAATCCTTCTGATCAAATCTTGGTATTCGATAATATTTTCTCCACTAAGAACATGACGAAGTTCAATTTTCGTGTCCGATGTTGTTGATTTAACTATAGCTAATTCTTCAACATAACTCGGATAATCAACCCATACATTAAACATAAATCGGTCTAACTGCGCTTCTGGTAGGGGATAAGTTCCTTCTTGCTCAATAGGGTTTTGAGTAGCTAAAACGAAAAATGGATTGGGTAATTTGTAGTTAACACCTCCAGCAGTTACAGATCTTTCTTGCATAGCTTCCAATAATGCAGATTGCGTTTTTGGTGGCGTACGATTGATCTCATCAGCTAAAATTATATTAGAGAACAAAGGACCTTTTATAAACTTGAATTGGCGGTTTTCATCCAGAATTTCGGAGCCAATAATATCGGAAGGCATTAAATCTGGTGTAAATTGTATACGATTAAAGCTTAATCCAAGTGTTTGAGAAATTGTATTAACAAGCAATGTTTTTGCTAACCCAGGAACACCTACTAGTAGACAATGTCCTCTAGAAAAAATTGAAATTAATACTTGATCAACAACGTCATCTTGACCAACAATTACCTTATGAATTTCTTTCTTGAGTTCATTGTAATGTATTACCAGTTGATCTATTGCTTTAGTATCTGACATTATGAAGTTTTTTTAATAAGTGGAAATCCATTTGTTTTTAAACTCACAATCAACAAATGATTCATCTATGCGAATATAAGCATTCGTTAATTTTGATGCTATCCATTCGTTTATTAGTTTCTCTTTTTTGTTACTTTCAGCGGCACTTTTAATCAAGGCGTAGTCATCCTTTAAATTTGCTTTATGGGGCTCAGTTCTATTCATTAATCTAACAATACGAACACCTTGCTTTCTTTCAAAAATGTTAAGGTATAAGTTTGGAGATGAAATATCACCTTTTTCCATTGCATCTGTAAGCAAATAGATTTCTTGATCAATTTGATTGAGGTCTTCCATGCTCCATGTTTGTTCACCGGTATATGGATTGGTAATTACACCTTTATTTTGTTTTGTGCCTTCATCATTTGAAAAAGTCAATACTGCCTCATCCCAAGTAATTTGATTTTGATTTAACAGTTGATAACATGAATCGATTTGATTTGCCGATTTTTCCAAAGCTTCGCTACTAAATTCTGGAATAATGAGGATGTGTTGACAAACATAATCATCACCTTTACGGCTATTAAGCTTGAGAATGTGATATCCGTAATTGGTTTCAAATATATCTGATATTTCTCCTTCTTTAAGTGTAAAAGCTGCTGCCTCGAATTGAGGAACCATCATTCCTCGTGAAGCTTCGATTGTTCCACCATTAGAAGCACTACCTGGATCCATTGAATGAATTCTAGCTTGTGTTGCAAAATTTTTACCGCCTTTAATGTCAGAAAGAATTTCCGCCAATTTATCGTATGCTAATTTTTTATCCTCTTTCGTAATTTCTGGGTAATCCACTATTTGCTGAAAACTTAATTGTGCATTAATCAATGGTATCGAATCTTCAGGAACTGTTTTAAAAAACTCTTCAACTTCTTTAGGTGTTACCGAAATATCAGCAGTTACCTTACGTTCCATTTCCTCAGCAAGCAAGCGTTCCCGAATTACTTCACGGAATTCGTCTTTTATTTCATTGACTGTTTTACCATAAAACTCCTCCATTTTTTCACGACTCCCGATTTGGTTTTCTATGACACGCAGTCTGTTTTCCATTTCCGCATCTACATTCTCGTCAGAAATAATTAAACTGTCCAATTTTGCTTGGTTCACCAAAAGTTGCTGATACATCATTTTTTCAAGAATTTCACAATCCAAATTATTTGTGATTGCAACACCAGAAACTTTAGCCTGTTGTTTTTGTGCTTCGATATCTGAAAGTAAAATAATATTGTCTCCAACTTGAGCAACAATTTTATCTACAACAGAACCTTGGGCATTTACATTAAAAAAAATAACGGAAAGGAATAAACCCAAAAAATAGTTTTTCATAATTATCCTTACTTTAGGATTGGTGACAAATATCCACACAAAATAGCATGAAGGTTTCGATTAATTGAAATCATTTAGAAAAATTAACATGATTACCAAAAAATGGAGGGGATTAATTTTTCTTTTTATAACCTTTCCCAACAGCATAAAGATTTTTAGTGTTCACTATAATGTTATGCTTAGCGAATAGCTCATTAATCCATTTTTGTTCAAGGTAATTTTGGTAATCAGAAGTTATTGCACCTTTAGCTTCAGCAAATTCTTTTTCTTTAGGTTGAAGAATTTCATTGACTTTGACAACGTAGTATTTTTCGTCATAGTTGTAAGGCGCATTAATGCCTTTGTTGAAATTTCTATCAGAAAGATAATTAGTTTGTTTTACATCGAACTTATTTGTCTTAACGGAAAGTGGTAAAGAGCTTTCCTTATTAATAACTTCGAGAACATGCTTTGAGTTTATCGTATCATTTTGAATCATATTGTAAACTTGTTTGGCTACTAAAATATCAGAACAAATGTAAACTACAGCATCTAAACGCTCATTCCAATTATAGTTAGATCGATTAGCATCAAAATACGCTTTTAAACCTACAGTATCATTAATTGCCTTTTGCCAAACTTTATCATTCATGATTTCGTAAAGCAATATCCCATCGTGATATTCAGTCAATAAAGCTTTATAATCAGGATATTTGGTTGTTAACTTAGTATCTTCCAGATTAAGAATGGTTTCTTTTTCCCAATTTTTGTATTGCTCATTTATTGTTGAAAAATTGTCGGCTTTTTTAACATTTCGATAGTTGTTTTCCAGGTAAATCGCAAATTGCTGTTGCGTGTATGTTTGTCCGTCTATTTTGAATAATACCTCATCAGTTGTGAGGTTATTTGCATTCCAATTACCATTAAAATAGTTTGTGTCTATATTATTGTAAAACCATTTAATGCTCTCTTTTCTTAAATCTTTATACTTGTATGATTTTTTCAACTTCTGTACAAAAGAGTCTTGCGTTTTCTTTGCCCTATCGTCGCGATTGACTTTTATTTGAAGTTCTTTTTTCATTTCATCATAAGCACGAACTGGTTTTAGTTCAATTCTTTTGATAATGTGGAAGCCATAATCTGTTTGTATGGGTGAAGAAAAATCACCGTCGTTGGCTAGACCAAAAGCAGTTTCCTCAAAAATAGGTACCATTCTAGTCGAAGTACCTGTTCCAAAAGTAGGTAATTCTCCACCTTTCTGATTAGAACTAGGGTCATCGGAGAATTCTTTTGCTAAAGATTCAAAATTTCCTCCATTTTGTAATTTTTCATAGATTTCATTAACCTTTTTCGAGGCATTCATGATTTCTTCTTCTGGGTCAGTCTTTTTTGCAGCAATCATGATATGTGCAGCCCTCATTGTGCCTCTTGCCGGCCTTTTATCAGTGACCTTAAGAATGTGATAACCAAAACGCGTTCTAAATGGCTCAGAAATTTCTCCGACAGCTGTATTGTATGCCATATCTTCAAACGAATACACCATTTGAAATGCGTTAAAATAGCCTAAATCTCCACCATTATTGAGAGCCGAAGGATCATCAGAACCATTTTTCCCTTTTGCAACCGATGCAAAATCTTCACCTTTTTCAATTCTTGCTTTTAATCCCATAATTCTGTTATAGGCCGCAAGCGTATCTTCAGGAGTAGCAGTGGATTCCAAACGCACTAAAATATGTGATGCACGAACATCATTCAGGGTTCGGTAATATGCTTCTTCAACCAACTCTTCGTTTTTTTCTTTATCTACCAAGTAAGGCTGGGCAAGTTGTTTTCTATATCCTTCCAGTTCTTTTTTCAATTTTGGAATGGTATCATACCCCAAATCTTCAGCCTCTATTACTTTAAGTTTGAATTTCTTGAAAAGTTCCATATAATCATTTAAGGAAGCTTCATCAAACTTGGGATTTGGATTATTTTTCAAATAGATCTGGAGAAATTCTGATTTTGTAACAGTCACATCATCTATTTGCAAAATCACAGGGTCTTTTTGAGCAATCGAAATACTGCAATTCAATATAAAAAGCGTAGTTAAAACAACAAATCTATTCATAATATAAATGGTGAAAATTAATACTTATTTAATACTGTAATTAGGCGCTTCTCTCGATATCGTTACATCATGAGGGTGAGATTCTCTCATTCCAGCAGAGGTAATTCGAACGAATTGTGCGCCTTTTAATTTATCTATTGATGGTGCACCACAATAGCCCATTCCGGCTCTTAATCCACCTATAATTTGATACATTACCTCTATCAGGTTTCCTTTATACGGAACTCTTCCCGAAATTCCCTCAGGAACGAGTTTTTTAATATCATCTTCGGCATCCTGAAAATAGCGATCTTTAGAACCTTTCTGCATTGCTTCAATTGAACCCATTCCTCGGTAGGACTTGAATTTTCTTCCTTCATAAATAATGGTTTCTCCGGGAGATTCTTCAACACCAGCGAACATAGAGCCAATCATAATGGTATCTGCTCCTGCAGCAATTGCTTTAACAATATCACCGGTGTAGCGAATGCCTCCGTCAGCGATAACTGGAACACCTGTTCCTTCAAGTGCACTAGCTACAGCATTTACTGCGGATAATTGAGGAACGCCAACTCCAGCAATTACCCGTGTAGTGCAAATGGAACCTGGACCTATTCCTACTTTAACAGCATCGGCTCCTGCATCTACAAGGAATTTTGCCGCTTCGGGAGTTGCAATATTACCAACGATTACCTCTAAGTTGGGATATTTGGATTTTACCATTTTAAGTTGATCAACAACGCCCTTGGTGTGCCCGTGAGCAGTATCAATTACAATAGCATCAACACCCGCATCAACAAGCGCATCGACCCTTTCCATAGTGTCATGTGTAACACCTACAGCAGCCGCAACCCTTAATCTTCCAAATTTATCTTTACAAGAATTGGGGTGTGTTTTAACTTTAATAATATCTCTGTATGTGATTAGACCGATTAATTTATTCGCAGCATCGATAACAGGCAATTTTTCAATTTTATTTTCTTGCAAAATTTCCTCAGCCTTGTGAAGATCAGTGCCATCAGAAGTTGTTACGATGTCCTTGGAGGTCATTACCTCAACAATAGGGCGTTGAAAATCTTTTTCAAATCTCAAATCCCTGTTGGTAACAATTCCTTTTAATTCATTTTCAGCATTGATTACTGGAATTCCACCGATTCCATTTTCTTTCATAATTGTCAATGCATCCTTTACCAAAGCATCCTCCCTTAATGTTACAGGATCGAGAATCATTCCGCTTTCAGATCGTTTTACTTTACGCACTTCAAGCGCTTGATCGGCAATGGTCATGTTTTTATGCACCACACCAATGCCTCCTTGTTGGGCAATTGCAATTGCAAGTTTGGCTTCGGTAACAGTATCCATTGCTGCGGAAACTATTGGAGTATTAACTTCAATATTTCGTGTTAATTTACTCTTCAATTTTACATCCCGAGGCAAAACCTCTGAGTATGCAGGTACGAGTAATACATCATCGTATGTTAATCCTTCTTGGATATTTTGAATAGAAGAAAGCGACATGAATCTATTTCTTTAATAAATTCTTACAAATGTAATATTATTTGTGATAATGATTTGTACTTCAAATTTGTTAATTATTATAAATATTTTTGTTGCTTCGTTAGAAAAATGTAAGATTGTTGAATGAAATTTAAAATTGTTTCGGGATTTCTTATCATAAATTGTCTTTTACTTTTAAATAAGGTTTCAGCGCAAAAAGTTAATCTGTCAGATTCAAACCTTATTCAATTGTCGGGAGTTGTGGTTTCCGATATTGATGTTAATCCAATTGCCTATTCAACTATTTACGATAAAACAATTAAAAAAGGTGTGATATCTGATTACTATGGTTTTTTTTCGCTTGTAGTCCTTCCGGGTGATACACTTGTCATTTCTTCGCCGGGATACAGCACTTCAACTTACATGGTTCCTGATACGCTCTCCGAAAAAAGATATTCTGTTATCCATATGTTGAATAGAGATACTGTTCACTTGCCAGAGGTAACCGTTTATCCATGGCCGTCTAGAGAAGATTTTGCAAGAGCATTTGTTGAAATGGAACCCTATGATGATGCCATAAGAAGGGCACAACGAGAACTTTCAGGTGAAAGTTTAGCATTTGTTGCTGCAAGACTAGATAATGATGCTTCACTTGCCTACAGCTATGCGCTTAATCAGCGCTACACCAAATTGTATACTAATGGGCAAATGCCTGTTAACAATCTACTCAATCCATATTCTTGGGCCAAACTTATTCAGGATTGGAAGGCGGGTAAGTTATCGAAACAGTAATGCTTAATCCACGGGGTAGCAAATAAAAAACTTCTCCACTGGATTTGCCAGAGCCGAAATATTCAGATTGTCTGATGCCTTGCTCAAATCAATAATCTCATTATTTTTCATTAATAAGTTGATGTTCTGTTTGTTTTGATTGTAGGCATTATTAGTTAAAACATCAGTATAAACGAAATAGTTAACCTCTTCTTCTGTTATATCAAGTTGTTTTTTTACCATTTCTTTCTCTAATTGGACCCTTTCCTCACTAAATCTATCTTTAGAAATTTCAATTTTAAAAAGTTTGCGATTAACCAATCTTCTCGCTAACATGGATAAAATAGGATCATTATGTTGTTGCCATACCTTTAAGGCGCCAAGAATATCATAATCATCCAGATTAGCGAAATTATCTAATATGTCAGGATCAGATTTAAATGCATCCAATCCCAAATCTTTTTCCAAAAAGAATTGAAGCGTTGGACTTGCAAAAATTGACACCCCGTTTTTAACCAGAAATTTTGCTCTCCTCAATGCGTGAATTAACATAAATTCAGCGGCAACAACAGTTTTGTGAAGGTAAACTTGCCAGTACATCAACCTACGAGCTACAATAAATTTTTCTACGGAATAAATTCCTTTTTCCTCTAATACTAAATTGCCATTTTGTACATTGAGCA
This sequence comes from Flavobacteriales bacterium, assembly GCA_947461185.1. Lineage (GTDB taxonomy): Bacteria > Bacteroidota > Bacteroidia > Flavobacteriales_D > Crocinitomicaceae > M0103. The sequence continues at coordinate 6,055 of CANHJY010000020.1, read as the reverse complement.
TTTCAATAAGTCTTTCCGAACCGATGATTCCTTCGCTAACTCCGGTATAAAAACTATCTCTATTGAGATAATCTAACCTGTCCATATCCAATTGACTCGAAACCAACTGATACAAAAAAGGTTTTGAATAATTGTTATTGAAAATGAGTAAGGCTCTATTTAAATCATCGCCATAAGTATTTGATAATCGCTGAATGAAAAGGCTTGATATTTCTTCATGATTAACTCCGTTAACAATATCATATTCCAGTGCATGGCTGAAAGGACCATGACCTATATCATGCAATAAAATGGCAATTAAAACGGCTCTCTCTTCCTCTTGTGTAATTTCGTGACCTTTTCTTCTTATTGTTGCTACCGCTTGTGTCATTAAGTGCATGGCTCCAAGAGCATGATGAAATCTCGTGTGCAAGGCTCCAGGGTAAACCAAGTGACTCATTCCTAATTGCATGATTCTTCTCAGTCTTTGCATGTATGGATGTTCAAGCAAATCAAAAATTAGAGGGTCTGGAATTGAAATAAAACCATAAACAGGGTCGTTTACTATTTTCTTTTTGTTGTTTCGGTTGAAATTCGGGCGCAAATCGATAATTTTAATATTTCTTTCAAAAATATAACAATTAAGATAAATGGTGGGTAAAATACTTTGGGCAGATGACGAGATAGAATTGTTGAAACCCCATATTCTTTTTCTTGAATCAAAAGGGTATAAAGTTGAAGCAGTGAATAATGGAACTTCGGCTATTGAGAAGAGTTTGGAAGAAAATTATGATATCATTTTTCTTGATGAAAACATGCCTGGTATTTCTGGTCTTGAAACGTTGACAAGAATAAAAGAGCAACGACCATTAATACCGATTGTTATGATTACAAAAAGTGAGGAGGAGCATATTATGGAGGAAGCAATCGGAAGTAAAATAGCTGATTACCTTATAAAGCCTGTAAATCCGAATCAAATTCTCTTGAGTATTAAGAAAATCCTTGAAGGAAATAAATTGGTTTCTAACAGAACCAACTCCAATTATCAGCAAGAATTTAGACAGCTAGGAATGGCCCTTGGCAATCGAATGGACGCTGCCGAATGGGCTGAATTGTATGCTAAATTGGTTTTTTGGGAGTTAGAGTTGGATAAGGTTGAGGATAAAGGTATGCATGAAATCTTGCAAATGCAGAAAAAGGAAGCCAATGCACTTTTTTCAAAATTTGTTGAAAATAATTACCTGGATTGGCTTAACGATGTAGATGATGCACCAGTAATGATTCACACCTTAATGAAGGATAAAATCGCTCCTTTGTTGAACCGAAAAACGTATCTCTTGGTTATTGATAATTTACGTTTTGATCAATGGAAAGTGTTGATGCCATATTTCTCAAAGTACTTTTCAGTGCAGCAAGAAGAGATTGTTTATTCCATCTTACCTACAGCAACGCATTATGCGAGAAATGCTTTTTTTGCAGGGTTAATGCCAAGTGAAATTGAGAGAAGATTTCCCGATTTATGGAAAAATGAATACGATGAAGGTGGTAAAAATATGCATGAAAAAGATTTTTTAGAAGCCAATTTGAAAAGACTCGGAAAACAGCTAAAGTGGTCATATACTAAGGTCACTAATTTTGATGCTGGTAAAAAAATGGTGGATAGTTTCAATACATTGAAGGAAAATGATTTCAATGTCATCGTTTACAATTTTGTTGATATGTTATCTCATGCAAGAACTGAAATGGAGGTTATTAGAGAGTTAGCAGATAACGAATCAGCTTATCGCTCCATTACCAAATCCTGGTTTGAGCATTCCCCTCTTATTGAAATGATAAAAAAAATATCAGAATCTGGAGCTCAATTAATTTTAACAACTGATCATGGAACAGTTAAAGTGACCAATCCAGTTAAAATAGTGGGTGAAAGAAATACCAATTCTAATTTAAGGTACAAAGTTGGACGCGGTTTGACTTATAATGCTAAAGAAGTTTTTGTTGTAAATAATTTATCGGAAGCACATCTTCCGAAGCAGAAAATGTCAGCTGAATTTGTCTTTACCAAAGGTTATGATTATTTCGTTTATCCTAATAATTTTAACCATTTTGTAAATTACTATGGTTCTACTTTTCAACATGGTGGAATTTCCATGGAAGAAATGATGATACCTTTTGTGCTGATGAGTCCAAAATAATTAGCGTTATAATCATGGAATTCCAAATCGAGACACTAAATAATCTCAATAATGTAGCAAGAGCATTTTTAACATCTTTTCATGAACAAAAGGTGTTTGCTTTTAGTGGTGAAATGGGATCAGGTAAAACTACATTCATTAATTCCTTATTGAACGTTCTTGGTGTCCATAATTCTGAGGGTTCTCCAACATATTCTTTGGTCAATACATATGATATACCTGCTACAGGGAAGCTTTTTCATATGGATTTGTATCGATTAAATGATGAGTCCGAAGCTTATGATATGGGTATTGAGGAAATGCTTTTTTCTAATGGGTACTGTTTTATTGAATGGCCAGAAAAAATCACGAATTTGCTTCCAGAAAATACAATTTGGGTGTATATTCGTAAAGAAGTCAATGAATCACGAATAATTACAATTGAAAATGGTTACTGATCCGGATATTTTAAAGAAAATTTTAGCACATGGTGGATTAATGCCACAAGAAGAAATGTTAGAAATTGCCAAAAGAAAAGGCAATTTGAATATTGGGATACCAAGAGAAACCTCATTTCAAGAAAGGCGTGTGGCGTTGGTTCCAGAAGCTGTTTCTCTTTTAGTTTCTAATGGACACCAAGTCAAAATTGAAACAAAGAGTGGGGAAGGGGCAAATTTTTCAGATAACGAATACAGTGAGGCAGGCGCTCAAATTTGTTACGATCCAAAAGAAATTTTTTCGTGTGATATTATTTTCAAAGTGGCTCCTCCCTCTGAGGAGGAAGTTGAATTAATGCCTGGAGGACAAACCTTAATCTCTGCGCTTCAATTGTCGATTCAGCCCAAGGTTATTTTGCAGAAATTAATGGAAAAGAAAATTACTGCTATAGCGTGGGATTATATTAAGGATGAAGAGGGTGTGTTTCCAGTTGTTCGAACCATGGGCGAAATTGCTGGAACTACTTCGATTTTGATAGCGGGTGAGTTGTTATCATCATTTTCCTCAGGTAAAGGAATTATGCTTGGAGGTATAGCAGGTGTTACGCCAACTGAAGTAGTTGTTATTGGTGCTGGAACCGTTGGAGAGTTTGCTACAAGAGCAGCACTTGGATTAGGTGCATCTGTGAAGGTTTTCGATAATTCACTTTATAAATTGCGTAGATTGCAAAATGATTTGGGACAGCGGGTTTATACATCAATATTAAATCCAAAAGTCCTTGCTAAATCTCTAAAAAGAGCTGACGTGGTTATAGGTGCGCTTCGAGGTTCCTCAGGACGAACACCTTGTGTGGTAACTGAGGAGATGATTCAATCCATGAAGCAAGGTTCAGTTGTTGTTGATGTTAGTATAGATCAAGGTGGGTGTTTTGAAACTTCTAGAGTCACCAACCATAATGAACCTGTTTTTACAGCGCATGGCGTAGTGCATTATTGTGTTCCAAATATCGCTTCTCGGGTCTCTCGAACTGCGTCTTTTGCGCTTTCGAATATTTTTTCTCCTGTTTTATTGGAAATGGGTGATCATGGTGGTAGCAAGGAGTTGATCAAAAATAATCAAGGCTTCAGAAGTGGTGTTTACATGTATAAAGGAACCTTAACCAGTGAAGTATTAGGTAAAGTCTTTAATTTAAGCTTCAAGGACATTGAATTGCTTATCTTAGGTATGTAATCAAAAATTAGGTTAATTATTGTCGTTAAACCACAGCATGTTTGAGCCTTTAAATTTGCCAATTGCTCCTTTATCCCTGTCAAAGTTAGATGGTAAGATATATGTAACATGTCTATTGCGAAAGAAAAAAATTTTGTTAACACCCGAAGAATGGGTAAGACAGCATCTTATTCATTTCTTCATCAGTGAATTGAGTTATCCGAAAGGTTTGATGAGTATTGAAAAGGCTTTGCAAGTTCAACAACTAGCGAAAAGAGCGGATTTGGTTGTGCATGGAAATGATGGTAAGCCTGTTCTATTGGTTGAATGCAAGGCCCCGCAAGTTCCGCTTAATGAACAAACATTTATACAAATGTCAAACTATAATAGGCAATTACAAAGTAGATATGTAATAGCAAGTAATGGCATATTGCATATTGTCTGTAAAATTGATGAATTCGGAAAAATAAGCTTAAAAGAGGAATTTCCAACTTGGTCGGAACTCTCTCAAATCGGTAATTATTGATCCAATTTAAAAGCTGATGTTTTATGGAAAGTCAAATCAGGATAATCTTGTTCTGCCATTGCCAACAAAAATTGTGTCTCGGCTAAAAATACTACGTTATCATCTTTATCTTTCGCAAGATAGGAGGCTTTGGCCTTCAAGAATGATTGCAACTGATCATTATTGTCTGTTGTAATCCAGCAAGCTTTGTAGTAGTTTTTTGGTGAAAATCGACAGTTGGCGCCATATTCATTAATAAGTCGATGCTGAATAACTTCAAATTGCAGCATTCCCACGGTTCCGACAATTTTACGATTTCCAGGTTGTATTACGAACATTTGAGCAACTCCTTCATCAGTAAGCTGATGTATACCTTTGTCTAGTTGCTTTGATTTCATTGGGTCTAAATTCTCCAATTCCATGAATATTTCTGGGGAGAATGACGGGATCCCTTTAAACAGCAATTTCTCACCTTCAGTTAAGGTATCACCGATTTTGAAATTCCCGGTATCATATAAACCCACCACATCACCTGGAAAAGCTTCATCAATTACACTCTTGTCTTGAGCCATGAAAGAAGTTGGATTTGGAAACTTTAAATTCTTTTCTAATCTGACATGATTGTAAAAAGTATTGCGTTCAAACCTCCCTGAAACAACCCTTAAAAAAGCAATTCTATCTCGATGTTTTGGATCCAAGTTAGCATGAATTTTAAATACGAACCCACTGAATTTATCCTCCGATGGCTCAATAAATCTTTTATCCGTTTCACGGCCTCTTGGGGAAGGCGAAATTTCAATAAAAGAGTCCAACAATTCTTGAACACCGAAATTATTTACAGCTGATCCAAAAAATACTGGTGCTACTTCTCCAGTTAAATATGTATTTCGATTAAAAGTGTCGTAAACTCCATCTATAATGTCTAGTTCTTCAATGAGCTCCTCTGCAAATTTATTCCCTACCAATTCAGGTAATTTGGGATCGTTGAGGTCTGAAATAGAAACAATATCTTCTTCTTTTTTGGTTTTGTTAGCTTGGAAAAGATTGAGGTTTTTTTTGTAAATGTTGTAAACACCTTTAAATCTATCACCAATACCTATTGGCCATGTGAGCGGTCTTACCTTAATGGATAGTTTTTCTTCTATTTCATCCAAAAGGGAAAAGGCATCTTTACCTTCACGATCCATTTTGTTTACAAAAATGATAACAGGTGTGTTTCGCATTCGGCAAACTTCCATTAATTTTTCAGTTTGCGTTTCCACACCATTTGCACAGTCAATAACTAAAATCACACTATCAACAGCTGTTAAGGTGCGGTAGGTATCTTCTGCGAAATCTTTATGACCAGGGGTATCAAGTATATTGATTTGTTTACCGCTATATTCAAAAGCCATAACAGAGGTAGCAACGGAAATACCTCTTTGTTTTTCAATTTCCATGAAATCGGATGTCGCACTTTTTTTGATTTTATTGTTTTTAACAGCACCAGCTGTCTGAATTGCACCTCCAAAAAGCAGTAACTTCTCAGTGAGTGTAGTTTTTCCAGCATCGGGATGCGCAATAATTCCAAAGGTTCTTCTTTTTTCAATTGCTTCGAGGTACTTCATTTTTTGAATTTTCTGAAAATAAAAAAAAGGAATCCGGTTTAGGATTCCTTTCGGGTGGAAGATCGGGTTCGAACCGACGACCCCTAGAACCACAATCTAGTGCTCTAACCAACTGAGCTACAACCACCATTTTTGTGAGTGCAAAT
>CANHJY010000019.1 GCA_947461185.1 Flavobacteriales bacterium | reverse complement strand
ATCCTTCGAGCAAGAGAAATTATTGTTGATGCAGATCCCAATTGGCCAGATTATGTTTTTGAAAAAGATTATTCGTTAATGTCTTTAATAGAAACTGAAAATTATATCAATGAAAACGGTCATCTCCCGGGCATTCCTTCCGCTGAAAGCATACAAGAAACAGGTTTAGATTTGGGAGAAATGAACCGCCTTTTGCTTGAAAAAATAGAAGAATTAACGCTGCATGTGATTCAACAACAAAAAGAAATAGACAGCTTAAAATCCACTTTAGAAGAAAACTAATGCGCTGGATTGCCCAAACTTATGCTTTTTCATGTATTCTTCTTTTTAGTGTAGCCTTTTCGCAATACGGAGACTTAAAATTGAAGGAAGATTATGATGTATTTACGCAGCAGCTCATTTCCAACTATAAGCCTTGCACACTATCCACAGAAAATGACCATACTGTTTTCGGAGATGGAATGGCATATGTTTTAGATGGTTATCTATCAATGTATGAAAGCACTAATGATAAAGATTATCTCTATAAGTTCATGATGCAAAGTCTTTGTATGATGGAAAACCGACATGATTTTTCAGGTATTAGTAATGAACCCAGATGGGGGAATTTAACCTATGAGGAGGGAAATATTAATGGTGCTTTTGCTAAGTTTGTTCATTTCGTTAAGGTTAAAAACAAAGATCTTGATACGCTAAAAATGTATTCTTTTCCCGCAATTTCAAACAATTCGTTTAATGCTACCTTCAACACATTTGGTGATTATGCCAACTGGCTTTCTTTAAGAGTTAATGAAGCGCTATCTTGGTTTATTGCCAATGGATATTGGAATAATCAATTGGGATTTTTAGATAAACCCAATACTACTTCCTCGCTTATCGTTAACAAACATATTGGTTTTGCACGAGCTGTTTTATTCATGGGACTTTGTGGCAATTCAGAATACGAAGCCAAATCGAAGCGCATTGAATCCTTGTTTTTTAAAGATGTTGAATTCTACGATCGCCACAAATTGAAACGGTATAAAGCGCCACTTTTTATTAAAAATGACAAAGGAGCATACTGGTGGTACCATTTCGGTTGGACTGATGTTCGCAAAAAAAGAAAGATTCGCTTTAAATGGAGTAAAGGTTCATCTTCCATACAGAAGTACACAAGTTTTATTGAAGACATAAGTCATGGTGGAATTGTTGCCTTATATCCTTTGGATCAATGGTTGAATAACACAACAACGACATTTGATGAACAAGAAATATCGGGGTTTCATAAAACATTTACCCAAAATATTTATGACGGTAAGGGTGGGTTTTATAATGCGGTAAATGGGGCCGATAATCCAATTTCTGATAATTATTGCACAACTTGTCCCCATAATTATCATGCAATGAAATCACTGATTTATGCACCATATTCGGCATTTGATGGTGTTTTAGAAAGCGATAGTATTTATCCAATTCTTATGGATTACTATCAAAATTCCATAGACTCCTGTTCCGGTCTGCCATTGGGATATTGCTGTGGGATGAATTATGGCCATGCTGAATTGGTGAAAAGGCAATGGTCAATTGAACAATTCAACCTCTCCCTTTACAATCGTGTCTTAGTTTATAATCAAGATTTTCTAGTTAAGGGAATGCTAACCATTGAACCCGAAAGCACTAATTCTACATCATTCGCTGAGCCGAAAACAGAAGACAAAACTTTTCTTATTTCATCAGGAATAAAAAGTGATATTAAGGCTTCATCCATACACATCAAGCCCGGCACACAATTTAAATCAGGAAGCCTCGTCCATATAGAAACTGTTATACCAGAAGAATAAGCTTAATTTTTTAATTGTTGTAACTTTTGGGCATTGACTTTGTCCTATTGCAGTGCCATGACAGATAGTGAATACAATAAAACCGTTGACTTGTACGCTGACGGTATTTACCGTTTTGCTTTAAAGCATATTAAAAATGCCATGTCCGCGCAAGACATTGTTCAAGAAACATATACCAAAGTTTGGGTAAAGCACAAAGAGGTTACCTTTGCGAAATCAAAGGCTTATTTATTCACTACCGCATACCATTTAATTATTGATTTTCTTAAGCAAGAGGCTAGAAATGGTGAATTTAAGGAGCAGGAAATTAAAAAATCCGTGAAACCAGTTGAGGATTTTGATCTACAAACTATTCTTCACGAAGCACTGGATAAACTTCCTGTAATTCAAAAAACCGTTGTGTTACTGCGGGATTATGAAGGTTACAATTATGCAGAAATTGCAGAAATCACTGCATTGAATGAATCTCAAGTAAAAGTTTATATTTTTAGGGCTCGACAAACATTAAAGTCCTATTTGAAACAAATTGATTTAGTTGTTTAGCCATGGCGAATGCAGACAAAATAAACAATAATAATTTCGAAAAGTACCTAAAGGACTTCGAAGAGGGGCGCTTAGATGAAAAGCTAAGTGAGGAATTGTTGTGTTTTATAGAGACCTATCATCTTTTTCTAAAAGATGACCAATCGGAAATCGTATTACATGCAGATAAGAAAGATGAATTGAATGCTGAGGTTAAACAGACTTTTCTCCAAGTAAATACTGAAATTGAAACCATCACAGAAACCAACATCCACTACTTTTTGAAGTCAAAAGTTGAAGGATTACTTGATCATAACACCCATGAAAGGTTAGAAATCTTCCTAAATAAGCATCAGGACTACCGTGTAGAATTAATGTTATTGGAGCAAATAAAATTAGCGCCCGATAACCAAATCAAATTTCCTCATAAAGCGAAACTTAAACAAAAGCAAACCAAGTGGCTATGGCCAATTATTGCAACGGCGGCATGTTTTGCGGGTCTTATCATTTTTAGTTTAAATTTTAACCATGAAAGCATAAAAGCTTCAGCTGTTCAGCATTTTGTCAAAACGCAGAAAGACTCAGTGAATTCAAATCAACGCAAAATTGAAACTAGGGCATCTTTACCTCAAATGAATTTGACGCAAACCAAGACCAATCGTATTTTTCAAAATAGAAAAAAAAGCCACCCTAAAGACTCTTTGTTTTTAATGTTTCCAATCGAGCAGTTTGTCGATACTTTTAACACCCAAGAAGAAAATAAACCTGAGTCTATTCCCCTTTATGAAAATTTGCCAGAAGAGGTATTCTTCAGTTGGAATGTGATTCCGGACTTACCTGTTAAACCCTCATTCAAATCGCAAACCCTTTCCATGAATAATCCCATTCATCCAATTACCTCAGGACTTTCTTACCTTACGCAACAGGAAATAGATTTTAGAATGGCCAATAATGCATTGGAAAAGAAAGGCCGCTATTTTCTAAAAATTGGCAAACTTGAAATTTTACATGTTGAAAATTAATATTTCTTTTTACTGATTACATTCTCCTGCAGGGTGAAATATTTTCTAACTTTATTACAAGAGTCGGGAATTTTATTCTTTTTAGAGAATGAAAACACACTCTTTCATTTCAAACATGCCTGAAGAAAACTCCATTTTTACACTCAAGCAAGTAGTGAACTCAATTAAAACAACAATCGAGAATCGCTATCAAAACACCTATTGGGTAAAGGCGGAAATGCACAAATTAAACAATTATCCAAGTGGACATGCATTCCCTGAGTTGGTTCAAAAAGAAAATGATAGGATTGTAGCTCAAATCAATGGTACCATTTGGAATGCGCAATTGACTAAAATCAATCAAAAATTCCGTGAAGTCCTAAAAGAACCCATAAGAGAAGGTACTACACTTTTACTGCAAGTTAAAATAGTTTACAATGAGATCTATGGTTTAACTTTACAAATTCTCGATATTGATCCTAATTATACCTTAGGTGAATTACAAAAGGAGCGTGAAGCCACATTGAAAAGACTACACAAAGAAGGTTTACTAAATAAAAACCAGCTGCTATCTTTCCCTCTTTTGCCCAAACGTATAGCAATAATTTCAGCCGATTCGAGTAAGGGTTTGTCAGATTTTATGAAGGTACTGAATGAGAATCCATGGGGTTATCAATTTTTCTCCATGTTATTCAATGCTTATTTGCAAGGCGATATGGCAGTTGACTCCATTATCAAGCAACTCAACAGAATTAGAAAGGTAAAACATCACTTCGATGCCGTTGTCATAGTTCGCGGTGGTGGTGGTGAGGTTGGAATGTCTTGTTACAACAATTTCGAGCTTTGTCGTGCAATTGCAAGTTTTGATTTACCAATATTGACTGGGATAGGTCACTCCACCAACCTAACCGTTGCGGAAATGGTGGCATATAGAAATGCAATCACACCTACAGAATTAGCAGATTTTCTTATTCAATCTTTTCATGACTTTGCTATTCCGCTGAAAGAAGCTGTTTTGACCACTAAAAAATACTGCAAGAACCTTTTGCAACTTGAAAACAACACTTTTAATCAGGAATTGCGAGCGTTGAGGTCAAGTGTACAATTGTATAACAATAAGGCTAATAGTCAGCTTCAGCAAATCATCCAAAAGTTATCACTAAGGGCAAAATCGAATATTCCGCTCAATATACAACGCATCAACAATAGAAAGGATCGAATCCAACAATTAATCAATCTGCGCTTCAATATTGAAAATGAAAGAATAGTAGAATCCAACCAAAAGGCTAAGAGGCAAATCCTGCGATTTACTGCGGATGAAATGAATAAACTTAATCAAATTGAAAAAAACATTGACTTATTAAATCCGATTCACATTTTAAAAAGAGGTTACAGCATCACAACCCTTAATGGAAAAATAATTAACGAAAATACAGCCATTGCCAACGGACAAATATTATTAACCACAACGGCAGACTTTAAAATACAATCTAATATTATTCAAATAGATAAAAATGAATGAAAAAATTACAACAACGGGAACTTACCAAGAAGCTTTTACTGAATTGCAACAGATTGTTAACGACATGGAAAACGGAGAAATTTCAGTGGATGAGTTATCAGTAAAAGTGAAACGAGCAGCAGTATTAATTCAATTTTGTAAGCAAAAATTGAACAGTACTGAAGAAGATGTTAATGCCATACTCAAAGAACTTGAAGCTTGATTTGGTACTGTTTTTGACAAAGGAAATGCTTAATTTTGTGGAATGAACATATTCAAAACAACTCTAATTCTTTCCTTATTGTTTTCTCTTACTTCGTGTTTAGAAATTATTGATGACATTTCTCTAAACGCAGACGGAAGTGGCACTTTTAAATATACCATCAATTTAAGTTCAAGTAAATCGCGAGTAAATAGCATTTTAAATCTCGACAGTTTAGACGGTAAAAAAGTTCCTTCTATTGATGAAATAAAAACAAGGATTTCCTCTTTTAAAACCAATTTAGAAAATCAAGAAGGCGTTTCAAATGTTACTATAGAGACCGATTATGAAAATTTCTTTTTTAGACTAACTTGCAATTTCGAGAGTGTTACGGCACTACAAGATGGTTTAAAGAAAGTAATTGAGGATGAAACTAGTGAAAACGATATACCTGAACTCGAACATAATTGGTTAAGTTGGGATGGCTCCAAATTAGTTCGTTCAATTCCTGAAATAACGATTAAAAAGGCAAAAGAACTATCTTCCGAAGATATTGAATTACTTAAATTAGGAACTTATACTTCTATTTCTAGATTTCCTAGAAATGTGCTAAAATGCGACAATTTATCGGCTACCATTTCAAAAAACTATCTCAATGTTATGATTAAAACCAACCCGTATGCGTTGAGTCAAAACTCCAATTTATTGGAAAATACAATCTATCTGGTTCCAAACAAAAATTAAAAAGTTTAATTTCTTACTTTTGCCATAACCGATATATTAATACGTGATCTGTATCCGCTCATGAAGCACTTCATTCTCGTAACCTGTTTTCTTTTAACGGGTCACACTTTTTCTCAATTATCTGAAGACTTAATCCCTAAAGAGGCAATTACTGTTTTCAGCGTCAATAACATTAAACTACTTCAAAAAATATCCATTGATGATTTGGTAAAATACGAGTTCATGGAAGAGGTCCAGCAGGAACTTTTTGATGGTTCTACATCCAATAAAACATTAAAGGATGCTGGATTAGATTTTGATCAGAAACTCAATGTATTTTATGGAAAAACAGAAAACTATGAAATTAGTGGTTTCTCCTTCGGTATAAAAGACAAAAATCAATTATTTGTTGTTTTTGATGACTTCGAAAAAATGGAAAGCCCTTTCGAAAATGTTGATTTTTATGGTTCATTTTTCAACAATCTCATTATTAAAGGTTCTTCAGGTCTGTTGGTAAGAATTGAGCCTACTGAAGAAAGCGTAGCAGCAAAAACCGATTCAATTTGGTATTCACGTGGACTCGAATATCCATGGATTAATTATGTAGAGGACCCCACATTTGAAGATGAATTCATTGATGGAGAACCACTCGAGGGCGACCTTGAATACTATGATTTATCAGTAGACGATGTTCCTTTAATTGATGAAGAGGATCCAAATCAAAAGAATTATTTTGAGTTGCGAGACAGTGTTCAAATGGAAATGCAAGCAAAACTACTTAATGCGCTTTGCGAGGATTTATTAGTTTACGGTGTTAATTTAAAACGCGCTGATTCGAGATTCGCAGAACAATTAACCCATGAATCAGAAGGTGTCTTTTATCTTGACAATTCAAGAAATATTCAGAAGGCAAATGGGCTCTGGTATTTTCAAACTATGTTTCCAAATCTTTATGAAGACATCCGAGAAATCTACAATGAAAATGTTTTATTGGGCGATTTGATATTGAACGACAACAACATTCAATTCGTAATGGATGCAAAATATGGGGAAAAACTAGGTTCCATTTACGAAAAAATGAACGACTCCAAATTTGATAAAAATGTAATTAAATATATTCCTAAGAGCCATACTGCCTATTTCACTTACAATGTTAACATGCGAGAAGCATACGAACAAGCATACAAAATAATTATGCCGATGCTTCGTGATAAAAAGGATCCGCAAATATCCGCAAATGTCTTAACCTTGGAGCTATTAGATGAATTTATAAATAAAGATGCGCTTTTTGGAACCTACAAGGGTAGTATGTTCGGCACTTTCAATGGAGTTAAAAAAGTAAAAACCACTAAAATTGTTTTTAACTATGATGATGTAACTTATGAATATAGTGAGACAGAAGAAGAGGCTGAAGAAGATATGCCCATTTTCACAATAGGATTTACTACAGAAAGAGGCGACATTCCAATTAAAGTTTTGCGTCACCTATCGCGTTTAACTTCTCGATTTAAAGATATGGGCGACTATTGGGTATACGAAGATGCTATTCTAGGCGCAGCTCCGCTATACATGATCAATAAAAATGGGTTATTTATATTCACCAATGATGAAGATCTGGCTTTAAATCATTCTAATGGTTACGGTGATGAATCCATTTCAAAAAAAGATGCTAAAAAATCGAAAAAAAGCGGGTTTATGTATGCTAAAGTTGATTGGGCAAATGCTATTGATCGATTTCCTAGAGACTTTTTCAACGCGAGACAAAATGAGATTATTGATGCAATGCGAGGAAAAACAGGAATCATGGAACTTACCTCATCAGAAACCAACATCAACGGCACACAGTTTAATCTAGAATACAATTATCAAGGCTCTTTTGAAAACTCTGGAAAGTATTTATTAGATTTATTAAATAGTCTGTATGTGATTACGAAATAAGTGTCATGTTCAAAAAATTTACGCTTATAATTATTCTATCAATAGCTTTAATTGCTTTTCTAATAGTAAGGCCATTCCTGTTCGATAAAGTTGAAGAGCCCAGAATTGAGGATAGATTACCAGAGGCAGACTTTATTGGGCGCGCTTACCTCTTAGATTTAGCAAGAGAAACAAGTAGCATGCTGCAATTCAATGACGTTAATTATCGCGATTTACTGACCTATGAATTCATGCTAAGTCAAAGCAAATTATATGGTCTTGATTTACAGAATCCGGTCTATTTTTTTGCTCATGAAAATGGAAACATTGGTTGCCTAATTCCAGTTGCTGACAGTACTAAAATTCTTGATGGAATATCACGCATTCATAAATTAGCTCCAATAAAAGACTCGGTAGGCTCTTTCGGCAGTATTTACCAATATGAAAAGGGAAGAATTTATCTTGCTTATAGCAAAGATTTTGTGTTACTCTATAAGGGGTCAAATTTCAGCTCCATATATCAACGGGTAATGGGTGCCAAACGAGATGATATTTCCCCTTGTTGGCGGGCATTTCTTAATGAAAAGCTCTTTAAAGATGAAAAACTTGTTGTTTATTCAAACTGGAATACCCTGAAAGAAAGCGGTATAGAAACCGCAATTTTTGCGCACGACAGTGATTCCATAAGATTTAAAGTCAAGACGTACATAAGAAACTCTAAGCCTATAAATATTGCCCTGAAAAAAGGCGGGTATGATTTTAAATATGATAGTAAATCGAAAAAAATTGCCAATCTGCATCTTGATATCTCACAGTTTATTAAAGACAAAACGTCCTCATTATATAAGTACATTCTAACATTAGGAAAAAGAATTAGTTTTCCAACTGAGGCGTTTTTAAACGCTTGGGATGGCGATTTATCTTTTAAAGAAGGTGGTTTATTTACCCAAAAAGAGACATATATAGAATCCGTAATGGATGAAAATTTCAATGTTACTGATGTAGAAAAGGTTAAAGAAACAAAAGTCACGGGCTATTCCGTTATGATAACAATGAACAGTAAAGGCCCTTCATTTATGAATTTACTCATGAAAAAGGGAATTTTAAATAAAGATGGAGACTATTATCGTTTTTTATTTTCACCTCAGTTAACCATGCAAAAGAAAAAGAACAGCTATTTGTTTTATAGCGGTTCTACATCACCGAAAATGGTTAAAAACGATCTGAATTATGGAGAGTGGTATGATACAGGATTACATTATTCCGTAAGTCTCGATTCTTTGAATATGTATGAGGCTTTCGGAAGTTTCAATGTTCCTGCAAAATTGGTCCTCAAAAAGAATAAGTTTTTTTAAGCGTTGACTCGTATAGATAAGCGCGTATCTTCACTGGTTTCAATATCAGTAATCAAATCATATTGACCCAAAATTTGGAATTTTATTGAATTAGCCAAGACCTCTGCCGCAATAAATGAAGCATTTTGTTCGATTGCTATTCGAATATTTTCTGTTGTTTCAATTAATAAATCGATCCGATCAGTTACCTCTAAATCCTTATCTTTTCTCAAATTCTGCACACGATTGATCAACTCCCTTGCCATTCCTTCTGCACGTAATGATTCAGAAATGGAAATGTCTAATGCAACAGTTAATCCTTCTTCAGTAGCTACAAGCCAACCTGGAATATCTTGAGCTGTAATTTCAAAATCCAATAATTCCAATTGAATTATTACGCCATCAATATCCATTGAACAACCACTATTTATTTCGATTGCTGCTATTTCCGAATTGGTAAACTGACCCACTTTATCCGCAATAGCTTTCATTTGTTTACCGTACTTTGGACCTATAGTTTTGAAGTTGGGTTTGATACGTTTAACCAATAAATCACTGTTTTCATCAATCAATTCCAATTCTTTAACGTTCACCTCTGATAGAATTAAGTCCTTAACATGCATAATGTTATGCGTAAATTCTTCGCTAAGAGAAGGCACCATTATTTTTTGAAGGGGTTGACGGACACGAATTTTTTCCTTTTTTCGAAGTGCCAAAACTAATGAAGAAATGCGTTGAGCGATTTCCATTTGATTTTCAAGCATGGAATCAATTGCACCATCATCATGTAAAGGGAAATCAGCCAAATGCACTGAATTAGCTTGATGCATATGGGTAACATTATTCAAGTCACAAAACAAACGATCCATGAAGAATGGCGCTATTGGCGAACCAAGAACAGCAATGGTCTCCAAACAAGTATATAAAGTTTGGTAGGCTGCCTTCTTGTCATTCAAGTCATCACTTTTCCAAAAGCGGCGTCGACAAAGGCGCACATACCAGTTCGATAAATGGTCGGTTACGAATTCTTGAATGAGTCGACCAGCTTTTGTTGGTTCATAATCGTCAAATGCAACAGAAACATCCTTAATTAGTGAATTCAACTTGGAAATGATCCAACGGTCAATTTCTGATCGGTTTTCAAGTTGGATTTTTGAATCACTGAAGTCAAAACCATCTATATTGGCATAAAGCGCAAAAAACGAATAGGTATTATATAAGGTTCCGAAGAACTTGCGTTGAACTTCGGTAATTCCATCAAGATCAAACTTAAGGTTATCCCAAGGTTGTGCATTGGTGATCATATACCAACGCGTTGCATCTGGACCATATTTCTCCAAGGTGGTGAATGGATCAATTGCGTTTCCAAGACGCTTAGACATTTTTTGACCATTCTTATCTAAAACAAGACCATTGGAAACGACATTTTTATAGGCAACATTATCAAAAACCATGGTTGCAATGGCATGCAGTGTATAAAACCATCCTCGCGTTTGGTCTACACCTTCCGCGATAAAATCAGCTGGAAAAAACTTTCCACCATCAATGAGTTCTTTATTTTCGAAAGGATAATGCCATTGTGCATAAGGCATGGCGCCAGAATCAAACCAAACATCAATAAGATCAGCCTCACGTTTCATAGGTTTTCCTTTCGAAGAAACCAATACTATTTGATCAACAATATTCTTGTGCAAATCGACCTTCTCATAATTCTCACTAGAAAAATCATCTGGATTGAAATTTGCGAAGGGATTATCAGACATAAATCCTTGTTGTACTGACTTTTCAATTTCAGCCTTCAAATTTGCTATTGAGGAAATACATCTAAATTCATCACCATCTTCTGTTGTCCAAATAGGAATTGGAATACCCCAATATCTTGAACGCGAAAGGTTCCAATCGTTTGCACTTTCCAACCACTTGCCAAAACGACCTGTTCCTGTAGATTCAGGTTTCCAGTTTATGGTATTGTTCAATGCAATCATTCGCTCTTTCACATCGGTAACACGAATGAACCATGAATCCAATGGATAGTATAAAACTGGTTTGTCTGTTCGCCAACAATGTGGGTAACTGTGCACGTATTTTTCAACCTTAAAAGCTTTATTGTCGGTCTTTAATTGTATAGCAATCAATACGTCAACAGATTTTTCCGGCGCCTCACCTTCTGGATAATAATCATTTTTAACAAACATTCCTGCTAGTTCACCTAATTCCGGACGAAATTTTCCTTGTAAATCGACAAGCGGAACCAAATTTCCTTTTTCATCTTTAACCAACATTGCTGGAATAGCAGATTCAGCAGCTACTTTAGCATCGTCAGAGCCAAAAGTAGGTGCGATGTGAACAATGCCTGTACCGTCGCCTGTGGTAACAAAATCGCCAACTATGACCTGAAACGCATTTTCAGAATTTTCTGCAGGTAAGGCATATGGAAGTAATTGCTCGTAACGAATGCCTTTTAATGCTGTTCCTTTACATGTATCTAAAATTAAATAAGGTATTTCTTTATTTTCAGCTTGATAAGTTGCAATTTCTTCGGCAGTTGATACTTCCTTATAACCTTTGGATAAAACACTATTAACTAGAGCTTTAGCCAATACAATTTTAATAGGAAGGTGTGTATATTGATTAAAAGTTTCTATTAAAACATAATCGATATCAGGTCCAACGCACAAAGCGGTATTTGAAGGCAAAGTCCAAGGAGTTGTTGTCCAAGCGAGCAAGAATAAGTTGTCTGTTTCTTGAATACTTGCAAATGGCGCTGAGCCATTCCAAGATTTGAATTTGAATTGTGCTACAACAGTGGTATCGGTAACATCCTTATAACAACCTGGTTGATTCAACTCATGAGAAGATAAACCCGTTCCAGCTTTTGGAGAGTAGGGCTGAATGGTGTAACCTTTATAAAGCAGGTTCTTTTCGAAAAGCTGACCTAACAACCACCAAACCGATTCCATGTATTTGGTTTCGTAGGTCACATAGGGATTGTCCATATCGACCCAATAACCCATTTTTCTTGTTAAATCATTCCATGTGTCTGTGTAACGCATTACCGCTTCACGACATGCCTTATTGTAATCTTCAACTGAAATGGATTTTCCAATATCTTCTTTCGTAATTCCGAGTTCTTTTTCTACGCCTAATTCAACTGGTAAACCATGCGTATCCCAACCTGCCTTGCGTTTAACTTGAAATCCTTTTAAAGTTTTGTAACGACAAAAAATATCCTTAATGGAACGCGCCATAACGTGGTGAATACCAGGCAAACCATTTGCGGAAGGTGGGCCTTCAAAGAAAACATAAGGCGTTTTTCCTTCTCTGGTTTCAATTGATTTTTGAAATACAGCATTTGCTTCCCAAGTATTTAATACCTCATCAGCAATTTGAGGCATATTCAAACCTTTGTATTCTGTGTATTTATTTTTCATCGAAAATTATCCTGTTTGGAGCTGCGAAGATAGCTAATCGTGGTCAAGACTGCAAACGATAAATAGGACTTTAAAGAGCATAGAAAAAATGCGCAGGATTTGCTTCTTGGCTTCGGCTAGGTGAATGATGGTGTGGTAAAAAAGGAAAAAAGGCGAAGGATTACAAATCCTCCGCTGCTGCGTAAAAGGAAAAAAAGCGCAGGATTACAAATCCTTTGCTGCAGTTTAAAGAAAATAGGCATCGTTTATATTTTGCAAACGCTGCGCAATGAATCCTTAGACAAACTTTGCCAAATACCGCTGCTATAAATAAGCATCGGAGGATTTGTAATCTTGCGATAACCTTTACCACATTCCATTTTCAAAATTAATCGGTGGTTCGAGCCGATGCACATTTTCTAAAACGGATTCCATTTCCATGTAATTTGTTGCAGATGAATACTTCCAATGTTGAGGATATCTAACATAGCCTGCACGAACAGGATTCTTATGAATGTAATTCAATTTGATCCAAGTAAATTTCTCGGAATACAATTCAATTGCAAAATTTCCATCCTGCCATACTTTGTAACTGTGGTGTTTGGTATGCGCTCGTGCTTCCTTGGCAAAAATAGCCAACATCCATTCGCGCCTACTTTCAGTTTCATTTTTAATGGATGCAACAATTTGTTTACTGGAAAACTTCTTGAAATCACGAATGACTTCACTTAACTGAAAATCATCATTACAGTTCGCAATGATATGCAGGTGATTTGACATTACCACATAGGCATAGATGTTTAAACCCTTGTTTTGTATGCAATATTTTAGAGAATCAACAATTATTTTTGCATAGCGTTCCCTGGTAAAAACATCTATCCATTCTACGACTGTTAGGGTCATGAAATATGATCCTTGAGGTTTTTTGATGGTGTGTTTAATACCGGTAAGCATTTATTCAATTTACATCAAAAGTTTGGGAATTCCAAAATTGAATGTGGAAGAAAAAGGAAAAAAGGCGCAGGATTGGAAATCCTCCGCTGCTTTATGCGAGAAAAAAGGCGCATGAATGCAAATCCTCCGTTGCTTTAAGCGGTAAAAAAGTCGCAGGATTGAAAACCCTCAGTTGCTAAGCGAGCTAAAGATTTCAAAAGAATGGCAATAATTGTTAATTTTTATTCTTTTAACAGAATGATGAAATAAGAGATGGACAGCATCGTTACTTT